>NZ_JALY01000188.1:0-4936 GCF_002924615.1 Petrotoga halophila DSM 16923
TCAATCCTAAACCTGTTAATGAAGAAGTATAAAGGTTGAGTCTTGATAAAATCAATTTATCATTTTTAGAACATTAATAAAAATCCGTTGGTTTGATACGATTAGCTAAATAGGTAGGGGATAATGCGAAGTTTAATGCTTCTAATATGTTTGTCTTATTAGTGCCATTATTCCCTATAATCATGTTTAGGTCCGTGAAATTCAGTTCTATTGATTGAATTCCTCGGAAATTTTTAATCTTTAAAGATTTTATTATTGTTGACGTGATTATACTCCCTCACTTGTTTTTCTTTTTTCATCCGTAAGTTCACACAACTCATGCACTGGTCAGTCTATCTCTTGTTCTCAGGTAATAGTACTAGATCTGAGTTTTGGTTACTTAATTTTCATAATTATTCCTTATCAAGTTCATATCTTTCGAGTATCTTTTTTTCCATGTCCTTTATTTTTTCAAACCATCCTTTTACTTCTTCCCAAACACCTAATTGCTCAAATTTATCTTTAGACATAAGCTTTGAACATGATCCACATATTTCTTTTTTGATTGACTTTTCGTCTCTCTGATTTCTTAGTTTGGATTTCACAATACTTGGGATATCTAGTTCACCCCAATTTTCATTTTGTTTTAACTCAATCTTTATCTGAAATTCATTTTCTAAAATTTCCTTATCAACGTAATTTTCTATTTCTCTAAAACTTGTTAATACTCCATAGGAACCGTCATTTCTTTTATTCACCTTTTCTATTTCACTTTTATATTTTTCATCTTCATCTTTATCGTATAGATGGAACTCAAGAGCGTTTGTGTTTTTTAATGCATAATGATTTATCCAGTCTCTAAGATTAGAACCATTCATTGGAATTATTGCAATAGAATCAGATTTTATTTTTGCTTTTAGATCAATTATCTTTTTTAATTCGTCGATATTTTGGTTTATATTTAATAAAAATTTTTCATCATTAGTTCCTTCAACACAAATAACAATTTTACTTATATTAGGCAATAAACCCATAGTCTTAATTATCTCATCTGAGATTTTTTCGTCGAAATTTTGCACTTTTGCTTGTCCATCTTCTTGTTTCACAAATCTTATATCATCTGTTTCACAAAGACGTATCAAAGCTGGGCTATGCGTAGTTAATAAAATTTGATATCTTTCTTTTTTTGATAGTTCTTTAAGAGTGTTGATTAATTTTATTTGCAAATCGGGGTGCAAAGCAGTTTCTGGCTCTTCTATTGCATAGATAATATGAATCTTATTGTTTTCTGTTTCGTTCTTTTCAACTTCAGCAAGGAAAGAGCTTAATAAAACAAGCCTTCTAAAACCACTTCCTCTTTTGTTTAAAGGAATATCATTATCAGTATAAAAACCTAATCCCTTATATACATCTTTCCATTTAAGTGAATTTACGTCTGGTATTTTTGGTTTAATAGAAGCTGATTCGGTAGAAAGTTCTTTGAATTTATTAATCGTTTTTTCTGCTATATTCTCTATTTCTTCTTTTATTTGTTTTTCTATATTGCTAAGTATTTTTAGTACCTCTTCACTTTTAAAGATTTCCTCAATTTTTAGTTTTAATGGATCTTGAATCTCATCATCTTGATCAACATTTTTTCTATCAGAGTGAAATAATCCGAAAACTGGCAAATAATTTTTTAGCTTATTCCATATATTTTTTAACCCTTCTTGGTCAATAGAGATTTCAAGTATTTCAAATTTTAATTTTCCGTCTTGTTTTCGATAATACTCTCTTATCGCTTTTCTGAGATCAGCTGAGCTCCTTTTATCATCAACTTTTATATTATGTGTTTCTACAAAATCTTTCAGGTCATTATGCTTTTTATTCATTAAACTTTTCAAGAATTCATTATTTGTAGGATGATTACATTTAATAACTGTCCCTTTTAATTTTCCATTCATAAAAGTTTTCCATACTTCTAATTCATAATTATCATTTAGTAAATATTCATCTTTAAGATTTGTAGCGATGGTCTCGTCAATAATTATCTGTTCTGGAAAATTATTAAATACTATACCAATTTTAAAGGAATCAACTGAATCTCTTCTCGCTAGAATATTTAGATCATCCGGTGATACTTTTACTACTCCTTTGCCATCATTTAAAAAAATATCGATTGCTTCTAAAATGCTAGACTTTCCTACATCATTTTTCCCAATAAAAACATTAAAATCATTTAAAAGAATTTCAACCTTATCATAATAGGCTCTAAAATTTTCTAAGATAACTTTAGATATATTCATATTTTCCCCCCTCCCATTTTTCCTTATTTTTATCTCATCTTTTGTCAAACCATAAAAATTATAAACTAACTAGTCAAATGCATTAGGTATTTATTATCTTGCGAGTTCTATCTTATGTTTCTATTCTTTGGCTTAGTTTTATTATAGTATTCATAACATTTATCTCCCTTTGTGAGAATGAGATTTGTTATTTCTTTTCGAAAGTGCAAAAGAAGAATTTAGATTGTTGAGATAGTTCTTAAATCTCTGCTTTCCCTGTAAGGATTTTTTTAAATGGTCCCTTTTTCTGTAACTGAAATATTCTACATGATTGTCTGGTAGTTGTTCGAGGAAAGCATGAGCCTGATGAGCGCCACCCGATTTCAAAGCGGTAATGATATGCAAGCTTTTTCTTGCCCTCGTCATTGCAACATAAAAAGCATTTTTTGTTACCCATTTCATATTCACATCATCAAAACCAATAATAATGACGTGATCTGCTGAAAGTCCTTTGCTTGAAACAATTGTCATTAGTTCCACAGCTCCCATTCGCTTTACTTCAATTTCTTCCAACTCTGCTTCTTCTTCCTCTTCGTGTTCCAAGCCGACCACTTCCTTCTGATTTATAGCTTCTCGTTCCATTTCGTCTTGAAGTTTTGCTCTGCCCGTAATTGTGATAATATTAGCTATCCCTTCCAATTTCTCGATAATAGAGCTTTCGGCGTCTAAAATGGCCTTGATGTTGTTAGCCTTTTCCATGGCATTTATAATTTCTTGTTCGTCCAAATTCCTTAAATTTTGCCCGCTCTGCATAGCATACTCAAGAAACTCATGTACACGTGTTTTTGAAATATTCTCATGGCGAAGCACCTTGCGAAATGTAAAATTATTTTGAGGGTTGTTTGCAAGTGAATAATAACTTAGTATTTTATAATAATCCGTCGAGAATGATCTTGCCTCTGACTGATATTCCGCAACGATTCTTTTTACAGTCTCTTTTGCGTTACCGTAAAATTTGATTTTCCCCGCTGGCGTTAGAACTAACAAGAAAGCATCTTTTGCCTCTCCGTTCTCTAATTGTCTTTTCCGCTCATCAATTTCGGCCTTATAGTCGGTAACAAATTTTTCAATGTAATCTACAGCTGTAGATGAAGAAGCACAGGCTATAATTTGCACCTTTGGATCATTACTGTTATTTGTAAGCGGCAAATATATTTTTTCTATACAATTTTCTTCTTTGTTTTGCTGAATGAAATGGTCTGCTGTTTTGGTTATATGAAAACTACACCTGTTACAGAATGGCAACATTCCTTTGGCATAATCTGTGTTCTTGTATAGATTACGAATCAACGTTGCTTTACCTGATTTCAATTTTTCATAGAGAACTTGCTCATCATCTCCCACAATAAGCAAACCTTTAGAATTATTTGTTAATTGATTAATAAAAGCTCCCTCTGAAAGGTTGAAGTCCTGATACTCGTCAATAATGAAGTAATTATTTTCGTTCAAAGTAAAATTTTCACTCAAGGCTTTCGTGGCACGCAAAATTAAATCTGCGAAACCCGCCGCATTGTAAAACTGGCAAAGTTTAAAATAGATTTCTTTAAGTACTGTCCAATCTTTAGATTGTTCAAAATTATCATCATGTAATTGTGTTTCAAACTTTTTCCAATTATATTCCGTCTGATCTCTGTCTTGGAAAAAAGCAAGTACATCGCTCCAAACGATTTCTTTCCAAGATTGTCCAATAATTCGAAAATGTGGCTTAAACGGCCATTCTTTTGTTCCGTGGTTTTTTTCAACAATACTGCGGGCGAATTTATGTAAGGTGGACACCATAATGGTCTTTTTTTGTTCATCGCTTAATTTTTCATCTCTTTCAATGTCGTTTTGTAAATCTACCACTAGTTTCCTCACAAAACTTGTTACAACGACTTTAGCATTCAGCTCTTTATGGTACCAATTATCAATTTTCTGTAGAAATAAGTGGCTCTTGCCGGTGCCAGGACCAGAGACAATTAAAAATTTAGCAGCATCGTGCTGCGCGATTTCGGAAGCATTATTATTGCGGTATTCCAGCCGCCCAGCATCATCCAAGGCATCAAGCTCTGCGCGCATTGTTCGCAATTCAGGCACTTCAAAGGGCAAGCCGTTTTCATTGATAAGAAATCTTATATACATAATTAAGATCCTTCCACAATTTTTTATCTCTTCCTTTGTCAAACCATAAAGTTTATCAACCATCTGGTCAATTTTAGTTTCTAAAAATGAAATATCAGTTTCAGGATTTTTTGATTTTAATTCAAGAATTTTATTAATAATTTCAATAAATATTTTTTGCTCGATTTCAAACATGTTTTTTAACGGTAATGACAGTAGAGACTCTTCGTCAATTTGGTTTATTGTCATAAGAAACTTTAAGATACCTCATGAATTAGGTTTGTATATTTGAAAAACGTTGAAGATGTCTCCATCAAAGCAAAGAGTATTAAATTTTTTTAGTTGTGGTTTAATGCTTTCACAATCTCTTTTTCGGCTTCTTGTATTGAGTCAGAGTTAATTATAAGGGGAGTATATCCTAAATTCATGATTACTTCTTTGGACTTTTTCCCCATGGACTTTGCTACCCAAACATTGCAATCCGAAAGGATTTTCATTATATCTTCAACTTCTGAATGTTTGTGCTGAGTAAA
>NZ_JALY01000246.1:0-13933 GCF_002924615.1 Petrotoga halophila DSM 16923
GAGAGTAGGTATCGCCCCCTTCCCTTTTTTTAAAATGTTTCTCTGCCCAAGTCCCGCCCTAAAAATTGCCGCGTAGAATATACGCGGCATTTTTGCTTAATAAAAAGGAAAAAATATGATATAATTTTTTTGATGAGTTTCGATGTGAAAGGACGGGGAGTTACAGGGCGAAGTGCTATTAAAGCAAATTTTCAAATTTCTAAATTCAGTATAAACTTCAAAAAATGGAGGTAGGGAGTGAAATGGAAGACGTTAAAGAAATTGCATATAAAAGATATCAACAGTGGCTTGAAAATGTAACAGACGATTTCAAAGAGGAATTGTTCCGTTTAAATGATAATGAGGATGAAATTATAGATCGATTTTATAAAGATTTAGAGTTTGGAACTGGTGGTTTAAGGGGTATAATGGGTGTTGGAACCAACAGAATGAATGTATACACCGTAGCCCGAGCAACTCAGGGATTCGCTAATTATTTAAAAAAATATAAAGATTTTCCTAGTGTTGTTATTGCTTACGATACAAGGATGAACTCCGACTTATTTGCAAAGGTTGCTGCTCGAGTGTTGGCTGCTAATAACGTTAATGTACATATTTTTGATCAAGTTGCTCCTACACCGTTACTTTCTTTCACTGTCAGAAAATTAAAAACAGATGGAGGAATAATCATAACCGCGAGCCATAATCCACCAGAATACAACGGTTACAAAGTTTACACATCCGATGGCACTCAAGCGGTTCCCCAATATGCTAATGAAATTACTTCAGAAATTGAGAAGTTAGATTATTTCAAAGATATCAAGTTGATGAGCTTCGAAGAAGCAGTTAATTCTGAAAAAATAAATATACTTAACGAATCCATTTTCAACGATTATTTAGATGAAATTGAGGGATATATTAGGTCATTAAATCCAAAGATGGATAAAAAGCCCGTAATAGTATATACACCATTGTACGGAGCGGCTTTGAAATTAGTCGAAGGCATTTTGAATAGGTTAGGTTTTGAGTTTAGTCTAGTTGAAGAACAATCAAAAATTGATACTTCCTTTTCAACTTTAAAGGTTCCTAATCCCGAAGAAAAAGAAGCGTTTGAATTGGCTTTGAAAAAAGCAAAAGAAAAAGATGCCGATCTTGTTTTGGCGACGGATCCTGACGGAGACAGAATAGGAGTGTTTGAAAAGTACAAAGGTGATTATGTATCTTTTACAGGAAATCAAGTTGGAGTGATGTTGTCTCATTATTTGTTAAGCAAATTTAAGGAATTTTCTTCCTTAAAACCTGATGATTACATTGTAAAGACTATCGTTACTACTGATATGGTTAAACCCATTGCTCAAGAGTTCAATGTAAAAGTTGAAGAAACATTGACAGGATTCAAATATATAGGAGAAAAAATTGAAAAATATATGGGAAGTGGAAGGAAATTTATATTTGGATTTGAGGAAAGTTATGGATATTTGGCGAATGATCATGTGAGGGATAAAGATGCCATAATCGCTGTTGCATTAATTTCTGTTATGAGTTCTGAATTACTTTCCAAGATGAAAACACTCACCGAATATTTGAAGGATCTAAAAGAAAGATATGGCTATTACGACGAAAAACTTCTTTCTTTTACCTTTGAAGGGTTTGAAGGGACTCAAAAAATAAAACGTATAATGACCAAGATGAGGAAAAACCCTCCGATAAAAATTGGTAATTTTAACTTGAAGGAAACTTTAGATTATCTTAATGGGATAGAGGGATTCCCGAAATCCGATGTAGTGGAATTGAGATATTCAAACGTTAAAATAATAGCAAGACCTTCAGGAACAGAGCCAAAGATTAAATTTTATATTATGGTAAAATCAGCTTCTGAAAATGAATCCGGTAAATTAATAAAAGATGCTGAGCAGGCTATCTCAGAAATTGTAAATGTATAATATACTAAATAAAGGTGAGTGAAAATGCGGTTTCATAACGTTTTGTTTTCAGATAAAGGGAATTTTGTAGAAATCAATGATATTTCATACTTGGATGGTAGCACGATAAAAATAAACGATATTCTTCCACCCTCTATTTTAAGAAAAAGTTCTGATCATTTCGTGGGATATTTTCTGGTGGAAGAAGATAATAATGATTTATCAGGTATAAGAAGATATTTAAATATAAGCGAGCGAAAAGGAAAATATCTTAAATTAAGTTATTGTGATGACATTTCCAACAACGTTAGAGAGATTCATGGTGATTATGTTGATCTTGTCTCTAAATATGTAGGGTTAAGGAGGGTAATTTCTTCTTTCAATGATTTGATTTTAGAAAACGATATAAATAATAATTTTAGTTATTGGCTAGAAAAGACAGTTGAAAATGTCCCTTTTGATATTAAAGAGTTGATCGCTCAAAGAATTACAAAACTTGTTAATTTGTATTTGATAAAAATCTATGAAGGAATTTATAAAAAGAACATAGATCTGTTAAAAAAATTTGAATCGGAAATCGCATTCAAAATTTTAGAGGCTCAATTAGTACAGAAGACGTATTAGGAGGAATTTTCGTGAAATGGGTCGCAGCAAAGGTAATGTATGATGGTACAAACTTTTATGGTTATCAGAGTCAGCCGACATTTCGTACCGTTCAAGATGAGTTTGAAAGAGCACTAAAAATTATTTTTAAAAAAGAAATTCCATCTTATGCGTGTGGAAGAACAGATACAGGAGTACATGCGATGGGTCAAGTTATTTCATTTAAGGTAGAGAACGAAAATATGACCGAAAAAAATATAAAAGATGCTTTGAATGCTATTTTACCAGAAGATGTATATGTAAAGGAAGTCAAAGAAGTAAAAGAAGGGTTTAATCCAAGGGCTGAGGCAAAAAAAAGAATATATCACTATTTTATTTATACAAATGAAGATCCAAATATATTTTTAAGAAACAGAGTGTGGTGGGTTCCCCTCACATTAAATTTAGAAAAGATGAGGCAAGCATCAAGATATTTTGAAGGTGAGCATGACTTCACCAGCTTTAAAACGGGAAACGATGAAAGGAATCCTATAAGAACTATTTACAGGGTAAGAATAATAGAGTTAAGAAAAGATATAATTTTGATAAGAGTTGAAGGAAAGTCTTTTTTAAGAAGAATGGTTAGAAATATTGTTGGTGCATTGGTAAAGGTGGGTACAGATGTATGGGAAGTGGAAAAAATAGAGGAAATTCTGGAAGCAAAAAAAAGAGCATTGGCTCCTGCATCAGCTCCCCCTCAAGGGTTATATTTTTATTCAGCTTTATTCTAATAAGCGTTTTAACTTTAGCAAAAGTGGAAATAGGCTTAGTTTATAGTGGCCCGTCGAAATATTTCGACGAGGTTTTATTAAATCTCTACAAATATGCGGATATCTCCGTCCCTCCTGGTGAAAACTCCCAAATTATGGAAATAGATTATATTAACAATCTATTCTATATAAAGTATAAAAATAAAACCGTTTCAACTTCGTTGGAAAAGTTAGATAGTACTATTCATGAAATACTTAATGAACTTCCTAGGAGTGTCTTTGTTATTGCAGAAAATTCTTTTATTGTTACAGATGAGGGAACCAAAACATCTAAATTTCTAAGTTGGAATGAAAATATGAATGTACTTCTAGATGTGAATGGTTTTATTTTTGAGCATCAATTTTCTCCACCCATTGGTGAGATGATTACAAGAGTACCTTCAAAATGGATAGAGCTAGAGATTACGGGAGATAGTAGAGAAGCTACTTTAAACAATCTAAAAATAAAAACACCAATTACAATAAATGTACCACCTTCAAAACTTACTTTAACAAATGGATTGAAAAAAATAGAAATAGACTTAACAAATTATGAAAGTGAAAAATACACATTAGATCTTGAAAAACAACAAATATATGAAAAAGTTGAAACTAATATAGATAAAGTATTTGAAATTGAAAGTGGAGTTTTCTTCTACGGCGAGCCGTTATCTATTTGGCTACCGAAAAAAGGAGACCCTGTCATTACCAAGTCCAAGTTTTATTGTGATTATGGTGATATAGAAGAAAAAAGTAAGACATTCTATATAGATGGAGAAATTGTTTTTGCCTACGAAAAAGATAATACAGTTTACTTGCTTTCTAGTTCAGGACAATTTGTCACTTTAGGCAAAAAAAATATAAATCGAGATTTTGAAAGAGCTCCTTTATCCATTTTGGTAACAGATGAATATATCCAGATAAAAACTTTCAAAATGGAAAGTTATAGGATTGATTTTGCTGGAGGAATATTTAAAGAAGGAAATGTTTACAATATGTTTTTAGAATTACCTTCTTACCAACCTCAAAAGGAATACGATTGTGGTAAGTTCGATATCGAAATTGCGAAAAACGAAGTTATAATCTATTCTAATGAAGACGAGTGAATGACTAAAGAGGGAAGTTCAGTAAAAAACCCTCAATACTTCCTTTGTAAATAATCTCACCCTTATCCAAAAAAACAATCTTTTCAGCGATGTCAGAAAACAAGGAGAGATTTCTTGTTGAAATAATCAATGATCGATCTTCTTTTATATCGAAAAGAAAATCCTTAATATCTTTATGCATGAAATCGTCCAAATGGTCTAGAATAGAATCAAATATAAATACTTGGGGGTTTCTAGCTAAACTTAGAAAAATTATAAAAGAAATCTTATCTCCAATAGTCCAATTTTCAAAATTCTCATAACTTTTTAATGAAGAATGATTAGAAAAAATATGTGCAATATTGAGCTTTTCAAGAAGCATATATTGTTCTTGAGAAATGTCGGAAGGTTTTATTCTTAAAGCGAGGTTGAAGACTTCGCTTAAAGTTAAGAAATTGATATTATCGACAAAAGTAGGTTCAGAATAAGCAATTGTGGATCGCAAATATCTTTTTTCAATGCTATTAACATCCTCACCTAAAAATAAAACCTGTCCAGTGGTTTGGATACCTTTAAAAAGTTCCTCATTTAATGCTACCATAGACCTTGCTAACAAAGATTTACCTGCATTCCTAGGTCCATAAATCAAAAGGATTTCATTTTTCGATATTTCTAAATTAATATTCTTCAATAATTTTAGATTGTTGATGTATACAGATAGATCTTTAATTTCGATAATTTTATTTTTATCCATTCTAATCTAACGTTTTGTACTTTTCTTATTATTAAAAAAATAATCTTCTTTGGCTAACGCTAACTTTCTAATACTTTCTTCGTCGTTAGCATTTTTTAGAGATCTAATAAAATCAATTTGAGAAGAGTATTTGAATTTGAAAGAATCATCTTCACGATAAGTACTTTGATTTTTCTCGTACACCGCAATTCGCCGCCTTTCTTCACTTAATCTTTAAATTGGTGGCTTACAAACATTATGATACTCTCTTCTTTATACAAAAAAGCTAAATTTCATTACAATTCTTTTATAAAACAGTGAAAATCACGTGTTTAAGGAAAAAAGAAAGGCCCCCTAAAATCAGGAGCCTCAATGAAAATTGTTTATAATGAAAGAGGTTCTAAAGTTCTTTTTAGGGATCCGTGGAGAAATGATATTATTACTCCATAATTTACAATGGGAATGCCTAATCTATTTATCGCATTTATTCTTCTCATCATCATTCTTCTTGTAAGAGTACATCCTCCACAATGTACCACTAATTTTACGTTCTTTACATCTTCTATGTCAGGGAATTCCTTGCCGGCAATAAATTTAAAATTCAAGGATTTTTGAGTATATTTTTCGAGCCATTTTGGAATTTTGACTCTTCCAATATCTTCACTTAACGGACGATGAGAACAACCTTCCATTATAAGAACAGTGTCGCCATTTTCCAAATTATTAACCACGTCCAAGTCCTTAGTTAAAATACTGATATCCCCCTTATGACGAGCTTCTAATATTGAAAATGTAGTTAGGTTTATATCTTCAGGCACTAACTCAGCAACCCTTCCAATAGCTTGAGAATCTGTGATTACCAACCTTGGTTTTTCTTTCAATTTACTAATTATTTCACTTACTCCCTCAACAGATGTCACAATTGGGAAAGCCTTTCTATCTATTGCTTCTCTTATAGTTGCCACCTGTGGCATTATCAATCGACCTTTTGGTGCTCCAGTGTCTACCGGAACCACTAGTAAGACTATATCGTTACTTTTAATAAATTTTGGAAGCATGGGAATTTCTTCTTCTTTTGGTTTTAACTCAGTCAAAGCTTCTTTTACTCTTTCTATATTGATTTTTTCTTTGCAAGAAACTTCTAAAACTGGTTTTTTGAAAGAATTAATATATAATTGTTTTAAGTTAGAAATGTTGTTAAGTTGATCTATCTTGTTCAATATGATTATAAATGGGATATGCATCTTTTCAAAAAGATTGCAGATGAAGTGTTCAAATTCGTTTGGTTCAGAATCAACTACTAAAACTCCTATATCAGCTTTGTAAAAAGCTCGTTTAGCCCTTTCAATTCTTTTTTCCCCGAGTTCACCTTCATCGTCTATTCCGGGGGTATCAATTAAAGTAACGGGCCCAATTGGTTGTAACTCCATGCTTTTATAGACTGGATCGGTAGTTGTTCCGGCAACGTTGGAAACAAGAGCTATTTCTTGGTTCACTATTGCGTTTATCAAAGAAGATTTTCCAACGTTTCTTCTTCCTGCTATAGCTATGTAGGTCCTATAACCGGATGTTGCAGGCATTCTTTTTCTCCTCCATTCGTTTTTGGGTTATTTTGGAAGGTGAGAAGCCTAATTGTTTGATTTTCTCATACGTTTCATAAAACTCTACTTTTATCTTATTATCATAGATGTTGTAATTTTTTCTATATACCTCTGGAGTTATGTTAACCATGATAACGTTACATCCTGCATAAAAACCTTGGTATTGTAAATCTGGAGAAATTGTTCCTAATGCGGTAGTGGTAGGTATTTGCGCCTTTGGAATACAAAACCTTGTAGCACAGTAAGCGTTTAAAGTTAATTCACCACTTCCACGAGGATGATCTTTTAACGGAGTGTTTTCAGTTGGGATAAAAGGACCCATACCTATCATCCTAAGATTTTCGTTTCTCATAAAAAGAATATCTTCTGCTATGTCTTCTAACGTTTGTCCCGGTAAACCTATAATATTACCCGAACCTGTCACATAACCCAGGGTATTCATGTACCTTAAGAGTTCTATTCTATTATCATAGCTTTTTTCAGGATGAATATTTTTAAAAATTTTTTTGTTGATAGTTTCATGTTTTAGAAGCACTCTTACTGCGCCAGCTTTTCTGAATTTTCTATACGACGAAAAGCTTCTTTCCCCAATGGATAAAGATACTGGTAAACTTGTTTTTTTTCTTATTTCTCTAATGAGGTAGATTAAATCATCATCTGTGTATTTATCATCTTCACCACTTTGAAGAATGATCGTATCTAAACCAAGTATCGCTGCCTGATTTGCCACTTCAATAATTTCATCGGGAGTCATCCGGTACCTTTGTATAATTGGATTCTTAGCTCTCAATCCACAATAGTAACAGTTTTTCTTACAATAATTTGAAAACTCGATAACTCCTTTAATGTTTATATAATCTCCTGTATACTCTTTTCTGATCAGATTTGCAACCTTGAAAAGTTCTTCTCGATCTTTATCATGTTTATTTAAAGACAAGATTTGGATGATGTGTTCTTTTTCAATGGTTTCATTAGATATAAAATAATTCACAATATTCTTAACTTTTTCAGAAAAATTAGTGTAATCAGCCCACTGGGATGGGGAATGTGGAACTTTACTCTGTAACTTTTTTAAAATCTCGTGATTTTGTAATTTCATATAATACATCCCTTTGCATCAAAAGTATAGATCTCTTTTTCCAGCCTTAACAAGATATATTCTTTCCAATAATTTCTCTTTAATGGGCCCATCATCCATATTTTTTAATTCTTCTTTGATCCTTTTTTCGATAGATATTCTGGTATTTTCCAGTGCGTAATCTTGTGCATATTCTAATAGAGTTAAAATAGCGTTGGGAGTACAAAACCTTTTCACAAATCCAGGTATTGCAAACTCCATGAAATGCTCACCAGTTCTCCCCATACGATAGCATGCGGTACAAAATGAAGGAAGATAACCTTCGATCGCTAATTCATTTATTACAGCGTCTAAACTCCTTTGGTCACCTAAGGTGAATTGGCTTTTTCTATAGGCTTCTTGGTCTTCTGTTGAATATGCTCCAATCCCAATGTTAGAACCAGCATCGATTTGTGAAACTCCTAACTTTAATATCTCGTTTCTTATATGGGAAGGTTCCCTTGCTGTTAAAATTAAACCAGTATAGGGTACAGCCAACCTTAAAATTGCCACTATCTTTTTGAATTCATTATCATTAACAAGGTAGGGAGGTTGCTCAGATAAAGGGGTATTTAAGGCTGGTTCCATTCGTGGAAAGGAAATTGTATGTGGACCAAATCCAAAGCGTTCTTCCAAATGTATGGTGTGAGATATAAGTCCCATAACCTCAAATTTATAATCGTAAAGTCCAAATAAGGCACCGATCCCAACGTCGTCCATACCTGCAGCTATTGCTCTGTCTAATCCGTATAGTCTCCATATATAACTTGATTTTGGCCCCTTTGGATGAACTTTCTTATATGTTTCATAATGATAAGTTTCTTGAAAAATTTGAAACGTTCCTATACCTACTTCTTTTATTTTTTTGTAATCATCAATTGTCTGAGGGGCAGCATTAATATTCACCCTTCTGATCTCACCGTTTCTGTTTTTAGTTTTGTATACAGTTTCTACGGTTTTAGCGATGAAATCCGCATCGTAGTCAGGATGTTCGCCATATACTAATATCAATCTTTTGTGACCTTTGTTTTCAAGGGCTCTTACTTCTTTCTCTAATTGTTCAAAACTAAGGGTATTTCTAAAAATTTCGCTGTTACTTGATCTAAAACCACAGTATTCACAATTGTTTATGCATTTGTTTCCAATATAAAGAGGGGCAAATAACACTATTCTATTCCCATATATGTTCTTTTTTAATGTTCTTGCTCCTTCAAAAATCTCTTCTAACGTTTCATCATCTTCAACGTTTAAAAGTGTTGCGACTTCATCCGAATCCAATCTTTCTTTTGATAACGATTTTTGAATAATGTCTCTGACTTTTAATCTACTTGGGGATTTCATTTCTTCCAAGAGCTTAAATATTTCATCTTCTTTGATAAAAGATTTTTGATTTGCCTTATCTCTTACCCAAAACACTTAATCAACCTCCCATATTTGTGGATTATACGGTCTTTAGAATCTCTAAATTTTATATATAGCGCTCCTTCGCCCCGCAGCCCACCCATAAGGATGGAGAATCAGCGTTTCGCCTGCTCCCACTCCAGGGAAGAGTTTTGCCCTGTTACCTTTTTAAAATCAAATTCTTATTTTATAGGATCATTTCATTTCTTAAGTAAATGTATCTAGTAAATATGTGAAATTTTTAACATACTACCTTAAAAAAAATGGTGGAGACGGCGGGAATCGAACCCGCGTCCGAAAACAGGCGAAGTCGGCTTCTCCGAGCGCAGTCCGCAATCAGCTTTCGGAAATTGTGACTTTGCGGACCGAGTCACAATTTCCTATTACCCATTGATACTTCTAAAATCCGGGTAAGAGATTTTAGAAGTGGAACCTTTTTCTGACGCCTCATTCCTCAAGAGAGGTTCCAAGAAAACTTGAGGAGAGACGAGCTGCCGTCTACGCAGCAGCTAATGCTAATTCTGGTTCTTCGGCATTTCAATATTTTTTCGTTTTTTACGAGGTTTCAGACTCCTCGACTCGCTTCCCGACTTCAGCCTATTCCCGTCGAACCCAATCGTCCCCATACTTTATTCTTTGACCCCGTTCGGGGTGAATTTTTTTTACTGGGATACATCTATATTATAACAAATTTTTAGTCCAAAATCAAGACCTTTTGAGATGCAACTCCAGCTTTTCGGATATTTCAGGGTCACGTTCTTGTAGGTATGGAACTAAATCAAAATTCTTAGTCAAGATTTTTGTTATTGAATCCAAAATAAGTACTTTTAAAGAGTTGTTGGTAGTTTTATAATATTTCTCTAAAAGTATATCTAAAGTTTTTCTGCTTGGTAACTCGGTGATGGCCATAACGCTTATCTCTTCTATTTCCCCCTCGTCACTGTCAATATAAGTTTTCAATATATCTAAATAAGATTCATCTTTTGTGATTTTTAATAAATTCTCTATGATCAAAGGGAAAGCCCTTTCATCAGAAAATTTATTGAACATCATCTTAAGGTTTTCCACTATTTCATGACACTTCAAATCAGACAAAAGTTCAGCTAGATACAACAAAACAGTATCGTCTTGAAGGTTGAGATTGAATCTTCGTTTGAACTCTTGTAAAAGGTATTCTTTTCCTTCGGGTGCCATGACGCTCAATGCATCTCGCGCCAATTCTCGAACTTCGTAATCTTCGTCATCTAATAGCTCTATTAAATTAGGAATAGCTTGAAGCCCTTTTTCATCTACTATCTTTTTTATCAGATCTTCACGACTGTACATCTTTTACACATCCTTTTCAATAGACAATGTTTCCGTACATTTCTTTTATTTCTTCTAATCTTTCATTTTCTGATAATTTTACGATTGTTGAAGTAGTTTCTTCGTTCAACGATTTTACTATTTTAAAATGTTCAGTGGCGAAATTTGCAACTTGTGGCATATGAGTAATTACAATAATTTGTTTATCTTTTGATAATTCGTTTAGTTTATTTCCTACAACATCTGCCATTCTTGGGCCAACTCCGGAATCAATCTCGTCAAAAACCATAGTATCAATTGCATGATTTTTCCCTAGTACAACCTCAACTGACAATATTATTCTAGATAATTCCCCACCGGAAGCTATTTCGGATAAAGGCATAAAATCACTCTTTGGATTTGTTTTTAATAAAAAGGTAATCCTATGTGCGGACTCTTTTTTTGGTTCTTTTAGTTTTTCTATCTTCCAATCTATCTTACTATTTTCCATATTAAGATCCTTCAGATTGTTTTCAATGTTTGATTTTAAATCGTTGAGAAAAGGAGAAACCTTCCCTATTATTTTATCACTGAGTTCTAATAATTCCTCTTTCAATTTATATAATCTTGGTTCTAATTCGTGAAAATCGTTTTTGATCTCGTCTAACTCACTTTTTTGAATTTTGAACTTGTTGAGATTTTTCAAAACATCATCAAGAGAAGGTCCATATTTCCTTTTTAACTCGATAATTTTATTCAGTCTCTCACTGACTCTTTCTAATTCTTCTGGATCACTCTCTAATTCAGACAATCTATTTTCTAAAAGCGTGTATAATTCAGTTATCTGTTCCTGAATAGAGGAAGCTAAAGAATGTTCTTCAGTGAATCCAAAATCATTTAGCTTAGACAAATTGTAAACTATATAACCAATTTCCTCATCAATACTTTGTTCATCTCTATCTTTTAGTATGTTTAAAGACTCCACCAATCGTTCCCTGATTTCTTCTATATTGTTTAGAGTTTTAAATCTAGCAGAAAGTTCATCATCTTCAAGAGGCCGTAGGTTCGCCTCTTCAATTTCCTGGATCTGGTAGTTTAAAATATCAATATTTCGAAAGATTTCTGTTTTATTGGTTGGAAGGTTTTCTAACTTTCTTTTCAAATTCAAGTATTCCTGGTAACCCTTATCGTAATCAGAAAAATAATCGGGGAATTTGTCTCTCAAAATCTTAAAGATCAAAGAATTTTGGTAATTCTCATCTCTCAAAGCTATGTTGGAGTCTTGAGAATGTATTTCTAACAGATACTTCGAAATGTCTTGAACGACGTTTTTAGGAACTATTGTATCGTTAACTCTGAAAAGTGTCTTTTTAGGAGTGAAATTTACAGCTAAGATCAAATCATCACCATCAAAAGGCACGTATTCCCTCAGCATCTCTTTGATAAACTCATTAACAGTAAAATACGCTGAAACGGACCCTTCAGACGTTTTCAGATTTTGAGGAACATTTCCTATTAAAAAAAGGTTTAAAGCATTTAGAAACATAGATTTTCCTGTTCCCGACTCACCGGTGATAGTACAGAAATTGTCGCTAAAATCCACGTTAGCACTTTTAAAAAGACCAAAATTTTTTATAGACAAAGAAAGTAGCATTCACCACACCAACCTTAAAATCGGCACTTTTTTCTTCTATCATCGAAATTATACCATAATTTTAAATCTTTTTATTTTTTAAAAAATCAATTATTATTTCTTTTGCATCTAAAGAAGGTACTTTTTCTATGGTTTT
Organism: Petrotoga halophila DSM 16923; assembly: GCF_002924615.1. Lineage (NCBI taxonomy): Bacteria > Thermotogati > Thermotogota > Thermotogae > Petrotogales > Petrotogaceae > Petrotoga > Petrotoga halophila. The sequence goes on from NZ_JALY01000246.1 coordinate 12,304, forward strand.
TTTGGGAAGTTTAACTCCTCCCTCTATAACCTCTAAATATCCTCTAGCAGTGCTCTTCCAAGTATAATTTTCTAAAACTCTTTTTTTAACCTTTTTTGAAAAATAGTCATAATTATTCAAACCTTTTATTAAGCCCTCAACAATATCTTGTATATCTTCAGGATCAATTAATACACCTGAACCATCTGAGAATATTTCACTTGGTCCACCATTCTTTGTTGCAATAACAGCGAGGCCACAAGCGCCTGCTTCGATAGGGGCTAAGCCAAAGGGTTCATAAAAAGAAGGTAGAACAAAAACAGACTTTAATTTTGAAAAGAATTTGTAAGCAGTAGCTAAGGCAAGTTGAGATTTTAAATCAAAAAAATATACCTTATCTTTTATATCTGCTTTTTCTATTTCTTCCAAAATTGGGGTTAAGATGGATCTTTCATTCTCCGACAATTTATGTATGTCGGTGAAAGGATCAGGAATGCCCCTAAGAAATATTCCTAGATTTGCCTTATCTTGAAGATCTTTAGAATTTGCGTATGCCTTTACAACAGAAATATGGTTTTTTTTGAGATCTAAACGGCTGGAGAGAATGATAAAAGGTTTTTGCTGCTTGTTTAATTTTTTTTCAATTTGAGCAACAGTCTCCTGATCGAGGTCAGTCAAATCATCGTTAAAGATCTCCGTGTTAACACCAGGAGGAATCACTTTGTATTTACTGTCGTTTTCAACTTCAGAAACATCGGCATACAACGGATGAGAATACTGCTCGTATCTTTCCATTGATGTGGAGACAATAATTTTAGACGCATATTTCATGGACAACCTTTCAGCCATTATTCTTTGAGAAAAATGATACTCTTTGTCGAGATCTTCAAAATTCTCATGGGAGACGTTTAATTTATCCATTTTTTGGGCACCTAAAGAATGCCCTGTGAACGAAAAATTCACACCCAACTTTGATTTTAAAAGAACTCCAGAATAACCTCCATCGGCGTAATGAGTGGTTACGAAATCTATCTTTTGATTTTGGTAAAATGCGAGAATATTACCAACGTATTCCTTTAAATGAGGCCACAATAGCTCTTTGTTTAAAAATTTTTCTCCGCCAAAAGGTATTCTGACGATAGTTGGGTTTTGAGTTGTATCGAAATAATCCAATTTCTTAGAAAACTCAGGCCAATTTGGGTCGATTATCTGTCTGGTAACTATATCCACAGAAACGTTCAAATTAGCCAACTCTTTCGATACCTCTTTAACGTAGATCAACTGTCCCCCAAAATCAGGATGTTCAGTTAAATGAGAATCATTTTTGTCAAAGTTGCCCTGAGGATTGAGAAACAACACCTTCATTAGAAATTCCTCCAATAGTCTGTTATTTACAATATAACAAATATATTTTACCATACTTTCAATAAATTTTCTTTTCGATGCGCATTTTAGAAACATAATCTGAAAATATGCTATAATTCTAAAGATTTCATTTTGTATTCCCGTGTGTGTGCAGCAGAACAAAAAATAAAAAAACTTTTAGTCTTATGGGTGGGCCGCTAGGAAAAAGAACAAAAAACTTTTTTCCTTATGGGTCGTCAGCAAGGCCAAAAAATGAAAACTTTTTTCCTACGAGGGTGTTCTGGGG
>NZ_JALY01000092.1:0-1343 GCF_002924615.1 Petrotoga halophila DSM 16923
GAGATGTACGAATTCAAAATCCGGCTAAAAACCAAAACCGGCTATATTGTGAGAACTTTTTGCAACAATCCTGGCGGAGAGGTTACTTTGGAGAGTTACGATGACTTTTTAACGGTTAATGGACATGCTAACACTAACAAAAAGACTACCAACACTAATTTTGCAATTTTGGTTACTCATTCATTCACTCAGCCTTTCAACGACCCTGTAGGTTATGGTTCTTATATCGCAAAGCTTTCCAATATCCTTGCTGGTGGAGACAAGGTTATACTTCAATGTTACGAAGATTTTAAAGGTTCAAAAAGGACGAAAAAATTAGGGCGAGTCGAACCAACATTAGATCCTAAACACTTTATTTTGGGAGATTTGAATCTAGCTCTCCCCAGACGTACTATCGAATCAATAATTGATTTTTTGGAACGATTAGAAACAGTCGTAAGAGGGGTTACTTACCCCGATAATCTTTTATATGGAGCAGAGGTTAAATTTTATGCAAATAAGATAAACAATGATTTCTTTGGAAACGTAAAAATAATTGGAGACTGTAGCGGATGGACCCGTTCGATAACTTATGCTACAAGTCATGGATACCTAATCGCAAAAGAGTTTTAAACGGCTGTATTGACAAAATAATGTTGATATGTTATAATGATTTTTGTGGACTTAGTTAATGGGACGTAGCCAAGCGGCAAGGCGACGGACTTTGACTCCGTTATTCGTAGGTTCGAATCCTACCGTCCCAGCCAAAAAAAGGGAGGTATAACCTCCCTTTTTTATTACGTTTCTATCATTGGATATTCGACGGAGTTGCAACTTGAGATGTATCTGTAGAAGTATTAGAGGTATTATTAGCTTCTTCTATTTCTTTTTGTACACTTTCTATCATACTATCAATATTAGTATAATAGTTAGGATCGATCTTTTTTATTGTTTCCAAATAAGACAATTTAATTTCCTTTAACCCTAATAAATCAGTTAAATCTAATCCAACATCCAATGCTTCTAATTTTGTATCGGTTGCTGCCTGGGTAGCATCTACAACTGTTTGAACATTTACCAAGATTTCAGTGATCTGTTGTTGAAAATATGAAAATAAATATTGGGATCCTAAATAAGAGGCGTATTGTTTTAACTGATCCAACTGTAACTTCGAATAGCTAACCTTTACTTTTGGATCTTGAGGGTTCAACTGATAATAAAGTTGAACTACTGTGTTAGAAGAAGGATACTGTGCATAAAGATCGGCTAATACCTTTTTTAACTTTTCAGTGTAATCTTGTGATTTAGTTTGTAATTCTGCTCTCATAACGCTTGCATCTTCTGTAGTACTTACTCCCAAAGCC
>NZ_JALY01000112.1:0-31873 GCF_002924615.1 Petrotoga halophila DSM 16923
TTTTTGGAAGAGAACCAAATGGGTTTTTACAAGATCTTTTACTTTCGATTTCGTAACGTTACCATACAATACTGATTTTTTGCCAGGTTCGTTAATTTCTACTGTTGGCTCAGCATAGCAGTATCCTAAACATCCTGTCTTAATGACTTCAATATTTTCTAATTTTTCTTCTTCTACCTCTTTTAGAAGCTCTTCATAAGTTTCATCAGCTCCAGCTGAGATTCCACAAGTTCCTAGTGCAACTTTTAATACAATTTTACTTCTATTCTCTTTTTCTTTGAGTTCATTTATCAACGATTCTAATTCTTCTAAACTCCTTAATTTAGGCATAGAGAAACCCTCCTATTGACTATTTTTCTTTGGCTCTATAATCTCTGATTATTCTTCTTACATCGTTTCTTTTGAGTCTTCCATGTACTTTTTCCCCTATTTTTACAACAGGTGCCAAACCACATGCACCTAAACATCTAACGGGATGAATGGAAAATAATCCATCCTCGGTTACCTCTTCTTCTTCAACATTTAAAATCTTTTTGAATTCGTCTAAGAGTTCATTTGCTCCGCCTACGTAGCAAGCTGTTCCTAGGCATACGCTTATAGGATACTTGCCTTTAGGCTTTGTGGTGAAAAAGTTATAAAAAGTTACAACACCATAAACTTGAGAAGAAGGAATCTCCAATTTTCTAGCTACTAATTTTTGCACTTCAATTGGAATATATCCTAGATTTTCCTGAACTTTATGCAAAACTTCAATTAGCAAACTTCTTCTTTCTTCTTCAGTTTTATCGTTCAAATCGATTGAATTAAGATAAGTTTCCACGTCTTTTAATTTGCTCTCAAGAAGTTCTTCCATTCATTTTTTCCTCCCCGTATAATTAGGTTTTATTACACATATAGCGCCCTTTCACCCCGCTCCCCACCCTTTTATGGAAGGGACCTTCGGTCCCTTAAACTCTGTAGCCTACGCATAAAGAAGGGGAAAGTTTCTGACCATAGGCATTAGGGAACAAGTTAAAAAATTCACTAATAATATACCTGATTGATTATACCATTTTTTATCGATTAGTAATTTAATAAAATATAAACCAGTTATTACTTTTTTCATAAATCAAAACAAAATAATCTTAAAATTCTACCCAGCTTGCACCTTTTTCTGTACTTTCTACGCACTTTTCTATAAATCGCATTCCCTCTACTCCGTCTTCCACAGTGGGAAAATCTAAGTCTCTTTGTTCTAAAAGTTCTCCTTTTTTCTTTTTTGCAATTGCGTTTATAAACTTATCGTATACCCTTGCAAAGGCTTCAACATACCCTTCCTGATGCCCACCGGGAGTCACATAATCATTTTTAATAAAATCATCAACCTTTTCGCTTCCTCTTGATAAGGTTATAAAAGGATGATTCACTTTTGAGATCTTCAAGTAATTTGCGTGTTCTTGTGACCATTCTATAGATCCCTTTGCCCCATATATACCGATATCCAAAGTATTTTCATGTCCCACAGCAATTTGAGACGTCCAGTATATTCCTTCTGCCCCATTATCGTAATTTATTAGTATAGATGCATTATCATCAAGTCTATCTGGCTCTACAAACTTGTCCATTCTGGCGATTAAGGTCTTTATCTTTAACCCTGTTAGGAAAGAAACCACGTTATCAACATGTACTCCGATATCAGCAACACAGTTGGATAGACCTGAAACTTTTGGATCTGATCTCCATTCATGGCGAGCATTTTTACCGGCAAATGGGACCTTTGCCATCCATTCACTAATGTATCGACCATTGATAAATCTAACTTCACCTATTTCCCCTCTTTTAATTAACTCCCGTGCGTATCTTAACATAGAATAACCCGTATAGGTGTAAGCAACAGCAAAAAGTAGGTTGTTTCTTCTTGCTAAGTGTTTTAGTTCTTCAGCTTCTTTTAGAGTTATGGTTAATGGTTTTTCACACATCACATTTATTCCAGATTCTAAAAATTTTTTTGCCACTTCATAATGTGAACTGTTGGGTGTAACTATGGATACAAAATCTATTTTATCGGGCCTTTTAGACTCCTCCTCAGCCATTTCTTCATAATTTCTGTATAATCTTTTCTCATCTATTTTTAACTCTTTGCCTGTTGCCAAAGTGTTTTTGAAGTTTCTTGAAAAACTTCCACAGACTAATTCTGCCTTCCCGTGTAGATTTATAGCTTTTCTGTGGACTATACCTATTTGAGAGTCTTTACTTCCACCTACCATTCCATAAGTCAATCTTTTGAACATATTTTACCCCTCCTCTTATTTGAGTTTGGTTTTAAAACTTTACCCAAACGCTTCCATTTTTCGAACTTTCTACACATTTTTCAATAAACCTCATCCCTCTTAATCCCGCGTTTACACTTTGAAAATGGGCATTATCGTTGGTTATAATTTCTCCGTTTTTTTTATTTATTAAATCGGTAATAAATGTGGAATAAGTATTTTTGAACCCTATATTTGTTCCAGGAATTTCATCCACATTTTGAACTATCTCTTCTTTGTGGTCTTCATACAAAATTGTTAATTTGTTTGCTTGATTAAAATTCCATTTCAACGTACCTTCCGAACCATACACGCAAACGCTAAAATTGTTGTTCTCTCCCACAGCAATTTGAGACATGAAAAGTAATCCTTTACTTTTATCTTTGAAATTTACCATCACGGTGGAATTATCTTCCAATTTTCTTGATTCACCAAAAGTATCAAGGCGTGCACACAAATTATCGATCTCTTTTCTAGTAAGATATGAAACCATGTTCTCCACATGACTACCTATGTCGGCGGTAGTATTCGCTAAACCACTTTGGTTTGGATCCAACCTCCATTGAGCTTGTTTGTTTTCATCTTCGATCTTTTTTGCGAGCCATCCCTGAATATATTGTACGTTAACAAACCTTATTTCACCCAACTCACCTTTTTCTATTTTGTTCCTTGCTATCGAGATCACCGGATACCCCACGTACGAATACGTCACACACAACAAAAGATCGTTATCATCTGCTAACTGTTTTAACTCTCCTGCTTCTTTTACTGTTGTTGTGAGTGGTTTATCGCAAACAACGTTTATACCTTTTTCTAAGAAGGTTTTAGCTATTTCATAATGGGAAGCATTCGGAGTCGCAATAACTACAAAATCAATTTTATTTTTCTTTTTGCTCTCCTCTTCAGCCATTTCTAAGTAATTTTCATACAATCTATCTTTCTTTATGTCCCATTTTTTGCCTGTTTTTAATGTTTTTTTATAATCCCTTGAAAAACACCCACTAACTATACTTGCTCTTCCGTCTGATAATATAGCATTTCTATGTGCTTCACCTATCATAGAATAAATTGATCCCCCAACCATTCCATACGTTATTTTCTTTGACATAAAACACCTCCATGAAAAAAGATTTATTTTTATTATTTTAACATAAATACCTTTTTTTTTTAAATATATATGGTATAATTTAACTATAGTGAATTCAATTCTTTTATTTTCGATGAATTGTGTAAATATTCACATCATAAAGGAGGGATACATAGTATGAAAAAAAGATTAGAAGGAAAAGTTGCTATTATTACAGGAGCCGCAAGAGGAATGGGAAAAGTTGAAGCTGAGCTATTTGTAAAAGGGAGGTGACAATCTTCAAGAGAGTAACCAATTAAAAGTGTTGGGGAGACATTAAAGGTCACTGGTCATTTTCCGAGAGGAAAGGTTTTTAGACAGATAACAATATAAAAATAAAAAGAAAGGGGAGACAATTATATGAAATATCCTGTGCTTTTTTCACCGATAAAGATAGGCACGATGGAGGTAAGAAATCGTTATGTGGTACCACCAATGGCTACTGGATTAGCACGAGCGGATGGCAGCCCAACCGAAGGGCATGTAGCATATTGGGCTGCAAGAGCAAAAGGAGGATATGGACTGCTGATTGTAGAGGCTGCGGCAATTGACCCTCTTGGAAAAGGTTCTCCATGGGATGAGCCTGGTATATGGGACGATAAGTTTATACCTGCATGGAAGAAAGTAACAGAGGAGGTTCATAAGTATGGAGCTAAAATAGCAATTCAGCTTCATCACGCCGGAAGGCAAACAACTCACGATAAAATAGGAGGTCAACCTGTGGCTCCATCGCCAATACCATGTCCGGTGGAAAGGGAAATGCCAAGAGAATTGACGACCGAAGAAGTATATGACCTCATTGAGAAATTCGGAGATGCTGCAAGAAGGGCCAGAGATGCCGGGTTTGATGCTGTGGAGGTACATGGAGCCCATGGGTACCTTATAGCCCAGTTTATGTCTCCATATTCTAATAAGAGGGTAGATGAGTTCGGCGGAGATTTTATGGGCAGGATGAAATTCCCTGTGGAAATAGTTAAGAATATACGGAGAAAAGTGGGCAACGGATATCCAATTATATTCAGATTGAGCGGTGATGAGAGGGTGCCTGGTGGAAGAGACATAAATGACTCCAGACTGGTAGCCCGCGTGATGGAAGAGGCAGGGGTTGATGCAATCCATGTATCCGCAGGGGTTTATGCAAGCACCCAATATATTATTGCACCTGCAGCTGTACCTCCGGGATTTAACGTTTATGCATCGGAACAAATCAAAAAGGTCGTTAATATACCTGTAATAGCGGTAGGAAGAATTAATGACCCATTGCTCGCTGAAGATATATTGGAAAGTGGCAAAGCCGATTCAGTTGCTTTAGGCAGAGAATCCCTGGCTGACCCAGAGCTGCCCAATAAGGTTGCTGCCGGTTTAACAGAAGAGATCTCACCATGTATAGGGTGCATGCAGGCCTGCGCAGGCTACCTGTTTGATTCTACAAAGTCCAATATTTCCTGTCTTGTAAACCCGTTTACTGGAAGAGAAGGAGAGCTTAAAGTCGAAAAAGCGGAAAAATCCAAGAACGTTATGGTAGTTGGTGGAGGACCCGGCGGATTGGAGGCTGCGTGGGTGGCAGCCAAAAGGGGACATAAGGTTACCCTTTACGAAAAAGAAAATGTGTTGGGCGGTCAGTACAGGATAGGAGCCATACCACCGACAAAGCAGGACATACTGAAGGCTATAAGGTACTATATAACCATGGGCAAGAAGTACGGAGTAGAGTATAAAATGGGGGTAGAGGTGACAGACGACCTTATAATGAAAGAGAATCCCGATGTGGTTATATTAGCTACAGGTGGGGTGCCTCTGGTGCCCAATATAAAGGGTATAGACAACCCCAAATTTGCCAAAGCGGTTGACATACTGGAAGGCAAAAAAGAGGCCGGCACGAATGTCCTCATAGTTGGCGGGGGTATGGTAGGTGTTGAGACAGCTGATTTCCTAGGCGAGCATTATCATAATGTAACCATAGTGGAGATGCTGCCGGAAATAGCGAAAGATGAACAGGCAGCGGTCAAATTCTTCCTCATGGAGAGGCTGAATAAATACGGTGTTAAAGCAATTACCAATGCCACAGTGAGGGAGTTCCTTGACGATGGTGTAGTATATGAAAAAGGCGGAAAAGAAGAAAAGCTCACAGGATTTGATACGATAGTCCTGGCCATGGGAGCTAAAGCATATAACCCACTAGAAGAGAAAATAAAAGGCAAAGTATCTGAGGTATATGTGATTGGTGATGCCATAGAGCCCAGAAAAACCTTGGAAGCCATAGAAGAGGCAGCAAGGGTAGCAGTAAAGATATAAGGCAAATGTTACCCATCAAAAAAAATAATCTGTCATTTCTGAGGGTGATTGTATCTCAGCAATGGGTATGCCGGGGTCAACAGAGGGTGGCTAAAGATGTCATAGTAGTCCCCAGGCAGGAATTACGAGAGCATATTGTTTACTGCCGTTTGCTTTGTGTAAACCACTCGAGAACTCTTTCAAGGCCCCAGCGTACCGTCACACTCAAAAAGCATTGGGAAATTGGGTTAATTGCCAATAAATTGAATTGACTTTTTTGAATTGAAATACAATAGTTAAAATAATATTATAAGGTATTAAAACTTAACTATAATGCATGTTTTAGAATTTCTAGAGTGTCTAAAATTTCTATTTTAAAGGAGGCATTTTTGTATGGAAGGTTTTGAAAAACTTTTTGAGCCTATTAAGATTGGAAGTGTAGAAGTGAAGAACAAGATTGCCATGGCCCCTATGGCAATACTTGGATTGGTAACGGAGAAGGGCGGTTTTTCCAAGAGAGCACAGGACTATTATGTGGCAAGAGCTAAGGGTGGCACAGGACTAATCATCACTGGTGCTGCTAAAGTAGAAAATGAGATAGAAAAACTTCACGATGGAATTTTCCCATGTACAACTATTGATCCCGCACACTTTATAAAAACGACATCTGAAATGGTGGAGAAGGTTCATGCTTATGATACAAAAATATTTCTACAATTGACGATAGGATTGGGTCACAATGCTGCTCCTCAAATGGTAGTTGGGCAGCCTGTAGCTCCATCAGCAATACCCAACTATTGGGACCCATCGGTTACATGTCGTGAACTTACCACAGAAGAAGTAGAAAGGCTTGTTAAAATGTCGGCAGAGTCGGCGGCAATTGCTAAGGAGGCAGGCTTTGACGGCGTTGAAATTCATGCCATACATGAAGGCTATTTGTTAGACCAGTTTACCATGGCCATGTTCAACAGAAGGACAGACAAATACGGTGGAGATCTTATGGAAAGGTTGACACTACCGATTGAAATAGTAAAGGCTATAAAGAAAGTAAACGGAAATGACTTCCCAGTTTGTTTGAGGTTCAGCATAAAGAGTTATATCAAGGATTGGAACCAGGGAGGCCTTGACGGAGAGGACTTTGTTGAAAAAGGGCGCGACACGCAGGAAGGGCTTACCATAGCGCCTATACTTGAGAAGGCCGGTTATGATGCCTTTGATGCCGATGCAGGTTCGTATGAGGCATGGTATTGGGCACACCCACCAATTTATCAAAAACACGGCCTGTATCTGCCTCTTACTGAGCAACTCAAGAAGGTAGTCAATGTTCCGGTGATAGTTGCAGGTAAGATGGAGATACCTGAGCTTGCTGAGAAGACACTGGAAGAGGGCAAGGCAGCCGACATGATAGGCCTTGGGAGAGGACTATTAACTGACCCTGAGTGGGGTAATAAAGTTCTGGAAGGCAGATCGGAAGATGTTCGTCCTTGTATAGGCTGCCATGATGGCTGCTTAGGCAGAGGCTTTGAGGGTAAGCCATTGTCATGTGCCGTAAACCCGGCCTGCGGCAGAGAAGAAGAATACGGTGTGCACCCGGCGGATACTGTTAAGAATGTCATGGTTATAGGAGGCGGTATAGCCGGCATGGAAGCTGCTAGGGTATCTGCCATGAGAGGGCATAAGGTTACGCTTTACGAGAAGACCGGAGAACTTGGAGGACATGTAATAGAAGGTTCCGTCGATGAGTTCAAAAAAGACAACGCCAGACTTCTTGACTGGTATAGGACGCAACTTAAGAAACTAGATATAGATGTAAAGCTCAATACGGAAGTAAAAGCGGAAGATGTAAAAAACAGAGAAGCGGATGTGGTTATTGTTGCCACTGGTTCAGTTCCTTCCATACCAAATATTCCCGGTATAGATAGGGATAATGTGGTCACGGCAACGGATGTCCTGCTGAAGAAAAAACCAGTCGGACAAAAGGTGGTTGTTGTCGGAGGCGGACTGGTAGGCTGTGAAACAGCTATAAGCTTCGCTATGGAAGGCAAGGATGTTACAATAGTGGAAATGCTTCCCGAGCTTATGGGAGCCGGTATGCCGGTACCGCATGCCAACAAGATTATGGTTCTTGATATGCTTAAATTTTATAAAGTAAAGACTGTCCTCAACACTAGCCTGCAGGAGGTCAAGGACCGCGCCATAGAGGTTATAGATAAGAACTTTAAGAAGAGCACCATTCCTGCTGACACGGTTGTAATCTCCATAGGCTTAAAGCCTGACCGTAAGCTTTATAGTGAAATTGCAGGCAAGGTCCCGGATACCTATTTGATAGGCGATGCCAACAGTGCACGCAATATTATGTATGCAATCTGGGATGCATACGAAGTGGCAAGAAACATATAAATTCATCGAAAAGGTAATCGGGTAGGAGGTAGATAATTAATTTATCTACCGTCCTCCCACACCACTGTACGTACCGTTCGGTATACGGCGGTTCAACCTAATTGATGTTTTAGGTTATACGTTTCCAGGATCAAAGTTAAACCCATTTCCTTAAGGTGTTTATTAGTTAGTGTTCTTGAAAGTATTGGGCTATTGGAGATTCTCCAGTAGCCTTTTCTTGTATTTGCATATTCCCATGCTTTGTACGTGTTTAGTCCTAATTTGACTAAGTTTTCATGTCTTGTTTTGATTTTCTTCCATCCTTTCCAGATACACATCCTAATTCTCCTTCTAAGCCATCCATCAAGATTTTCTGCTACCTTTTTCATGTTCGCTATTCCATAGTAGTTTATCCATTCCATCCATCCGGTTTCGGTATCTCTTTCCTACTTACCGGTTTCGGGTTGTATCTTACTTCAAGGAGCTTTTGCCTTAATTCTTCTCCATGTTTTTTGAGATATCTATACAATTCTTCTACTTTCATACCATATATCCGTCAGATTTACTCCGTTAAGAAGTTAAACCCACTAAGATCCAAATACTTAACAACCTTTTCTAAAGGTGCGAAAGCATAATTCTTATCGTAGGCAGAAGCAGGGGAAACAACGGGGGAGATTGGAACGTTTTATCCCTAAATATTGAAAGTGTTAAAAGTTAGTTACAATGCATGTTTTAGAGTTTCTGAAGACAGTATATCTTTGAAAAGGAAGGAAGGAAGGTTAAGGTGCATCGAGATTGTTAACAAAAACAGCTACAGATGAACTTGCTAAATATAACATACGGAGCTTTTTTCTTAGCTTCCGATGAATCCTCGTTCATGACAGGCTCTGAGTTGGTCATTGATGGAGGATACACTGCATTATAATAATAAATCGTATCATCAAAACATCCGCGTAAAGCGGATGTTTTTTATATGTACCGGGCATATGGGTGCACATAGAAAGGTCTGCTCACAGCAGATCTTTTATATCTTGAGGTGAAAAACCGAACCAAAGCCTGGATCTGTCTTTCAAATCTTAAAAATTTATTCAATTTTCAAAAACTGCTAAATAATATGTGCTACGAAAGGTTCTTTGTGTAACAACCATGCTAATGAAATCTGTGACACGGGTTGCTAATTTCATTCATCTTTTTCATGACCTAACTTTTTGAAGAAGCTCCACTACCTCTTCTGTTTTTAAAACTTTACCATAAGAAACCACTTTCCCATCTACAACAAGAGCAGGAGTTGTCATGACACCATAAGCTGCTATTTCCGAAAAATCTGTTACATGGTCAATCGCTGTATCCATACCAAGCTGCTGCAGAGCCTCTTTTGTTACCGCTTCCATTTTTTTACATTTTGGACATCCGCTTCCAAGTATTTTAACACTAGCACCCCCATCTTTAGCATGTGCTCCCTTTGCCAGGCCTCCTGTATCTCTGTTTTCTCCGATATAGGATGTTGTTTCTTCTTTTTTCTTTTCGAATAGTGACATTTTTATTACACCCCTTTTTATTCAGTTTTTGTTGTTCAATTGATGGCAACTATTTGGAATCTATTCAGACGTATAACTATATTATAGACACAATTGAGCCTTGCGCGGTCAACAACTTCTGATGTAAATGCCACACTCCATAAAGATCGTATAAACAATAGCTGGACACTAAGTCTTTTACTGATATTTTCTTACTACTATATGATGAAGCCTTGAATAGCGTTAAAAAGGTAACCTACAAAAATAATACCCATGGTACAGATTGCGATAAATAGCGCCAACAGCTCCGGTTTGACAGCTTTGCGTAACATAACCATAGATGGTATAGACAGAGTTGTGACCGCCATCATAAACGAAAGAACGGTGCCTAGATCAGCTCCTTTAGATAATAGAGCTTCTGCAATTGGGATTACACCAAAGATATCGGCATACATTGGTATGCCAACAAGTGTGGCTAAAACAACTCCAAACGGATTTTTACTACCGAGAACGGAGTTAATCCATTCTTCGGGAATCCAGTTGTGAATAATGGCGCCAATGCCTACACCAATCAAGATATATGGAAACACCTTTTTAAAGGTGGACAGCATTTGGTCCCTAGAGTAGACCAGTCTATCCTTTCTTGTCAGGTCGGGTGCTTCTATATCTACATTTCCAGCCATCATAATAAAGCTTTCAACGTACTTTCCCATTCGTAATTTTTCTATAACCGTACCACCTATTACTGCGATAATCAATCCGAGTATTACATACACGACTGCAACTTTTGCTCCAAAAATACTCATAAGCAGAAGCAGCGAACCTAGGTCGACCATGGGGGAAGAGATAAGGAACGAGAAAGTTACTCCCACTGGAAGGCCTGCAGATGTAAAACCAATAAACAAAGGAATGGATGAACAAGAACAAAAAGGCGTTACCGTGCCTAGTAAAGCCGCGACAGAGTTAGCACCGAGACCTTGAAATCGGCCTAATATTTTCTTGCTGCGTTCTGGTGGAAAAAAGCTCTGAATGTAACTGATAAAGAAAATCAGTAAACACAGTAGTATGATTATCTTAATGACATCATAGACGAAAAACTCGATGCTACCACCTATGCGGGTAGATGTATCCACTCCTAGACTTGAAAGGATCTTTCCAATCAAGGTATCAAGCCATTTCATTCCAAGAAGCTGATATTGAGTAAAATCCCAAATCTCTTTTAATATTTGCATTCTAGGAAAACCTCACATATGATAATAACATATCAAAAATATTTGATATGTTATCATTATATGAGTAAAATCAAAATTTGTCAATGTGTTGTGATTATAATCTTCAATTAGGCACTCACAACTCAGCTGTTGCATAATGTCCCGAAAGAGACTTTTTTTACATCTGGGATCATAAGTCACTACTTTCAAAAGAAATTATTGCTACTTATTATTCTTGGATATTTTTTATTTGAAATTTCTTCCATATTGATGTATAATTTAACAGTTAAAAATCGTTTGCATGAGGAGGAAAAACATGAAAGTTTTAGTAATCAACTCAGGAAGTTCTTCAATTAAATATCAACTTCTTGAAATGGATACAGAAAAAGTTTTAGCCAAAGGATTGATTGAAAGAATAGGCATAGAAGGATCAAGAATCATCCACAGAAAAAACGAAGAAAAATATGTTATAGAGAAGGTTATAAAAAATCATGAAGAAGGTTTAAAAGAAGTTTTAGATCTCTTAACTTCTGAAGATTACAAGGTTATTTCATCTCTAAAGGAAATAGATGCAGTTGGACATAGAGTGGTGCACGGGGGTGAAAGATTTTCTTCTTCTGTTATTATTGACAAAGAGTCTTTGGATGCAATTGAAATGATGTCTTTTTTGGCGCCGTTGCACAATCCTGCAAACGTCATGGGAATAAAAGCAGCGATGGACCTTTTACCCAATGTGCCACAAGTTGGGGTATTTGATACTTCTTTCCACCAAACTATGCCAAATACTTCTTTCTTGTATGCAATTCCTTATGAGTACTACGAAAAATACAAGATTCGACGTTATGGGTTCCATGGTACGAGTCATAAATATGTTTCAAGAAGGGCAGCCGAAATATTGGGAAAAGATATAAAAACACTTAAAATCATAACCTCACACATTGGAAATGGGGCATCCATTGCCGCTGTAAAAAATGGTGAATCTTTCGACACTTCAATGGGATTCACTCCTTTAGAGGGTTTAGTTATGGGAACAAGAAGTGGGGATATAGATCCTGCCATTGTTTCATTTCTGGCTCAAGAAGAGGGATTAACAGCAAAAGAAGTTATAGGAATATTGAATAATAAAAGTGGAGTCTATGGAATAACGAAAGGTTTCTCAAGTGATATGAGGGATATTGAAGATAAAGCATTAGAAGGAGATAAAGTTTGTCGTCTTGCACTTGACATTTATGAGTACAGGATAGCCAAATATATTGGAGCTTACGCTGCAGCGATGAACGGTGTAGATGTTATAGTGTTTACCGCCGGTGTAGGAGAGAATTCTCCGGTAACAAGGGAAGAAATATGTGAAAGGTATTTAACTTATCTTGGCGTGAAGATAGATAAAGAGAAAAACAATTTTAAAGGCTTAGAAAGGGTCATAAGTACTCCCGATTCTAAGGTAACCGTGTTGGTAGTTCCAACAAACGAAGAACTTATGATAGCAAGAGAAACCAAAGAATTGGTTTCAACCAAAAATTAAATTCTAAAATTTTGTATAAAGATACTAAAACTGTAGAGCAACTAATAAGTTAGCCCTACAGTTTTGTTTTTTTTGAATTGATTGTTAAAGGATTGCTTGGTCAATATTGTCAAGATTGTATGGGGTTTGTTGGTAAACATAGTAATTTAACCAATTGTTGAATAAAATATAAGCATGACTTCGCCATCTCACGACGGGCCGTTTTTCTGGATCATCATGTGGGAAGTAGTTTACTGGGATATCAATGTCCATACCTTTCTCTAAATCACGATAGTATTCTTTTTTTAAAACCTCTGGATCGTATTCCGGATGTCCTGTAACAAACACTTGCCTACCATCTTTTCTCTCAACTAAATAAACACCTGCTTTTTTCGATTCGGATAGGATCATCAGTTCTTTTATTGGTTCAATATCTTCTCTTTTGATTTGGGTATGTCTCGAATGAGGGACCCAAAACGTATCATCAAACCCTCTAACCAATGGCGAGTCTTCACAACTTACCGAATGCTCAAATACGCCGAATATCTTCTTTGATACATGATATTTGTTTATACCATAGTGATAGTACAATCCTGCTTGTGCACCCCAACAAATATGAAGAGTAGAAAATACATTTTTCTTTGACCAGTCCATCACTTCTTTAAGCTCTTCCCAATAATCCACTTGTTCAAAATCAAGAGTTTCAACAGGGGCCCCAGTGATAATTAATCCGTCGAACTTTCTGTGACTTATCTGATCAAAAGATTTATAAAAGGTGTCTAAGTACTCTTGCGATACGTTTTTGTGGCTATGTGATACCATCCTTAAAAGCACTACATTTATTTGCAAAGGGGTGTTTCCTAACAAGCGTAATAATTGAGTTTCGGTGACTATCTTGTTTGGCATTAGATTCAAAATAACAATCTCTAAAGGCCTAATATCTTGGTGTGCCGCCCTCTCTTCAGTCATTATAAATATGTTTTCTTCTCTCAATACTTCTGCAGCTGGTAAGTTTTCAGGAATTTTTATAGGCACTTTTAACACTCCTTTCGTTCTGTCCCGGATGAACTTAAAAAATGGTTATTAGTTCTTAGTTGCTTTAGTTAGAGCTGAATCTATATCCTCGATCAAATCATTAATATCTTCTATTCCAACGGATAGTCTAATCATATCAGGACTTACCCCAGAAGCCAACTGTTCTTCTTCACTCAATTGCCCGTGAGTGGTACTAGCAGGATGAACGGCGAGTGATCGAACATCGCCAACATTTGCAACATGGGAAAATATTCTTAAACTTTCGATAAATCTTTTCCCAGCTTCTACTCCACCTTTTACTCCGAAGGAAAGCATCCCTCCATAACCATGTTTTAGATATTTAACCGCATTTTTATGAGCCTTATGATTTTTCAGTCCTGGATAATTTACCCAGCTCACTCTCGAATCTTCGGATAGGAATTCTGCAATTTTCATTGCGTTTGAGGAATGCCTTTCCATTCTTAAACTCAATGTTTCAATGCCCTGCAATATCAAAAAAGAATTGAAAGGACTTATTGAAGCCCCTAGATCTCTTAACCATTGGGAGCGGGCTTTTGAGATATAGGCAGCATTTCCAAATTTTTTATAAAAGCTTATCCCATGAAAAGCAGGATCTTCTTCAGTTAACATATTAAATTTACCGTTGTTCCAGTCGAAATTTCCACTATCAACAATAATTCCACCAATTGAATTACCGTGCCCGTTCAAATATTTGGTTAAAGAGTGAACAACGATATCAGCGCCAAATTCAAAAGGTCTGCACAAGTACGGTGTCGCAAAGGTGTTATCTACGATCAAAGGTATACCATTCTCATGAGCTATCTTAGAAATCTGCTCAAAATCAGGTACAGAAAGTTCGGGATTACCAATGGTTTCCACATAAACCGCCTTTGTCCGATTATTTATCTTATTTTTCAAGCTATCCACATCGTCAATGTCAAAGAAGTGGGTTTTTATGCCAAATCTACTCAAAGAATTCTTAAATAATGTGAATGTTCCACCATACAAAGAGCTTGCTGTAAGTATTTCATCCCCTTCTTCCATAATGTTTAAGACTGCTATCGCTTCTGCAGCTTGCCCCGATGAAGTGGCTAAAGCGCCCACACCACCTTCCAAAGCAGCAACCCTTTTCTCCAACACATCGGTCGTTGGGTTCATTATACGTGTATATATATTCCCGGATTCTTCCATGTTGAAAAGCCTAAGGGCATGAGCTGAGTCTTCAAAGGTATAAGATGAAGTCTGGTAAATTGGTACTACGTTAGCCCCGGTGGTCGGCTCTTTTTCAAAACCCGCATGAACCATTAAAGTATCGAAGTTGTGAATTCTTTCTTCCATATCTTTCCTCCTCATTTGTTTAAAATTATAGTAATTTGAGAAACTCTAAAACTTGTGTTAGCGCCCCTTTGCCGAATCGTTAAGGGGTAAACCCCTTAAGATCCCCGTGCATCATTTGCTTCGCAAATGAGAATTTGGATATTACTTCTAAAGCATTATGAAAATGCTTTTTGCATAAAACGGCAAAAGCTTCGCAAAGGTATTATAAAGAAGCATTTTGCACAAAGCTGCAAAAAAACATAGTTTGCACAATACAGCAAACTCTCCTCACCCATAAGGAAGGAGGACTAAGGCTCCACCCCAATATGGTTGAAGTAAGGCTTCTGTCAACAGCCAGATTAATGAGATTTTTAACGGTAAAGTGGCAAATTTCACCCCTAAAGTGTTATAATCAATAACAGCTGTAATAAAGTGAAAAGAAAGGGCTGAGTAAATGAATTGGGTTATACCTATTATTATCTTTTTTGACCAATTAACTAAAAAACTTTCAGAAACTTTTCTTCTAGAAAACAACATTAAAATCGGATTTTTCCAATTGACTTACGTTGAAAACACAGGCATCGCCTTTGGATTTTTTAAAGATATGGCTTTGTTTCATGGAATCTTCTCTACGCTAATAGTGATTTTTCTTTTTATCTTAAAAGAAAAATACAAAGAAAAAAATAAGTTTTTTAATACTTCTTTTGACTTGGGTATATCTTTTATTATTGGGGGAGCTTTAGGCAATATCTTTGATAGGATTAGGTTAGGATACGTTGTAGATATGATATATTGGCCAAACTTTTCTATATTCAACGTAGCTGATATATTCGTGACTTTTGGTGGTGTGATTTTATTATACCATTTTTTCAAAAGGAGCAAATATGGAGAAAAGAATATACAAGGTTGAAAAGGATGATGATCAAAAAAGACTCGACGTATACATTGTCGAAAAAATTCCCATTGAAATTTCTAGAAATCTCGTTCAAAACGCAATAACCAAAGGACAAATTACCGTCAATGGAACTCAAAAGAAACCTCATTACAAAGTTAAACAAGGCGACGAAATTCAAATAGATTTTTATGAAATGGTAAAAGAAACCAAAGAAGAGAAAATTTTACCAGAAAATATACCATTAAATATACTATATGAAGATGAAGAGTTAATCGTTATCAACAAACCTGCTGGATTGATAGTACATCCAACACCAAATATCAAAACCGGTACTTTGGTGAACGCCCTGCTGCACCATGTAAAGGATCTTGACAAAACTATGCAGGATCCAAACAGATTAGGTATTGTTCATAGGTTGGACAAAGAAACCTCCGGTGTGTTGGTCGTAGCAAAAAATGTTTATTCTCATAACTTACTTTCAAAAGAATTTAAAGAAAGAAAGACAATGAAATACTATTTAGCCCTAATAGAAGGAACGCTGAAAGAAAAGGAAGGAAAAATAATTTTACCTTTGGGGAGGCATCCTGTTTTACGGCATAAAAGGGCTGTTGTGTACAACGGAAGAGAAGCGATAACCGAATACAAAGTTTTAAAAGAATTTGGAGATCTTGCCACATTGGTTTGGATACGGTTGAAAACAGGAAGGACACATCAAATCAGAGTGCATTTCAAATACATCGGTAATCCTGTAATTGGAGATTCTTTGTATGGAAAAAATAAAGTCGAAAAAGATCTTCAAATATCAGTAGATAGACAGATGCTTCATGCTTTGAAATTAGGCTTTTATCATCCAAAAAGTAACGAATGGATGGAATTTTTGGCCCCCTTACCCGAAGATTTTAAAAGTCTTTTGATCACTTTAACAAACCTAAAAAGGCAAAATTCTTGATGGAGGGCTCTGCCATTGAAGATCTTAGGACCTGTGGTAACTTCAAAAAGCATTGGCAAATCATATCTTCAGCTAAGGGACCTTTTCTCCATAGCAAAAAGATATGAGTACAATTCCATAGTTCTATCAGAACCGCACCCAAGATCATGGGTGAGTTTTATCGTTTATGCCCAAAAGTATAGAATTAAGCCAATAATCCTGTATGAAACGGCAAATGGCAAGTACTTATTGCAAACAAACAACGATATTAGATCAGCTATAATGCACTACAACGGATTAGGAAACAACTTAAGATTAAAAAAAATCGATTTGGATCTTCCCTATGTGAAGTATCCAACTGACTTTTTAAAAGATATTTTTAAAGATGAAGAATCTCTTTGTATCAAAGATGTCTTAAAATATCAAAATGAACTATCTATTTTCTCAAATATAGAAACTTATTACAATATAGTAAACTATAGATTTGATGAATACAAAGTCACTGACTATAATTTAACAGATATTGTTTCACAAAAAGACCTAACTTCCGAAGAAAAAAGACGGCTATCTTACGAGCTGAACATAATAAAAAAGTTAAAAGTAGAAAATTATATTTTAACGGTTAAAAAAATCGTTGACACCGCTAAAAAAAATGGCATCTCGGTCGGACCTGGAAGAGGCTCAGCAGTAGGTTCCTTTTTAGTTTATAAATTAGGAATAACTAAGGTGAATCCTATTGAATACGGTCTCCTCTTCGAAAGATTTCTAAACGAATACAGGCATGAATTACCCGATATAGACCTGGATATCGACGCGGAGAAAAGGGTTGATCTAATAAAGGCATTGCAAAAAGAATTTGGAGAAAACAAGATCTCTCAAATCAGGACCTACTCAACCATGAAAATTAAATCTGCTTTAAAAAAGGCAGAAGAATTACTTGGATACAATTTAGAAGCCAAAATAAACACCCCAATAAGAAGCAAAGAGAACATCGATAAATTCAAATCTTTATCACAAAAAGAGAAAACCTTTTTTTATGCCGCTTATTATCTTGAAGGAATAGAAGTTGCAGAGTCAGTACATGCAGCGGGTTTAATAATTTCCCAAAATGACCTTAGAACCTTTTCTCCTGTGGAAAAAAAGGAAGTACCTATAATAGAATGGGAAATGTCTGATTTAAAATATTTAGGAGTGGAAAAGTTCGACATTTTAGCTTTGGACACGTTGACCTTCTTAAAAAGATTACAGATAAAAGAAAAGTACCGGGAGCTTAACGATTCAAAAACTTTCCATTACCTATCTAAAGGTTTGACAAAAGGCATCTTCCAATTGGACTCAAAATTAGGGCAAAAATTAGCCCAAAGAATAAAACCTAAAAATTTTGAAGAGCTTGTTTTACTTTTAGCCATCAACAGGCCCGGACCCCTTGAATCTGGGATGATAGATCAATACGTTAATGATGACTCCCCAGAATATTTGAAAAAAATCTTCCCCGAGACAAAGGGAGTTTTAGTTTACCAAGAACAGATAATGAAAATCGCTCAAATCTTAGGAGAATTTTCTCCACAAGAATCAGATTTATTGAGAAAAGCAGTATCTAAAAAAGAGAAAGACAAAATTACAACCTTCAAAAACAAATTTGTTACCAACGCCTCAAAAAAGATAGACGAAAAAGAAGCAACTTTATTGTTTTCTCAGATAGAAAACTTTGCTCAGTATGCCTTTAATAAATCTCATGCGGTTGCATACGCTCACATTACTTACTGGCTTTCAGAAAAAAAATTTAAAGATCCTTCACATTTCTTCTTAGAATATGTTAAAATAAAAGGCATCGATGTTGATATAATAAATGAAGCATCAGTTTTAGGTGTGAAAATAAAGTTACCCGACATTAGATATCCATTTGGTTTAGCAAGTGAAACAGATCTAATACTACCTTTGTATATAATTAAAGGAATAGGCAAAAATATCTCTCACATATTCGAAGAAGCGAAACTCTCAAACTTAGAAGATTTTTTTAATTTCGTAATCAACAAAAATATCAATAGAAATATTGTGGAACTAATAATCAAATCAGGCGCGTTAGATTATTACAACAACAATCGTAAAAATCTACTAAGAGAGGTCACTCAGCGAGTGAAAGGAAAAGTTCAACAGTTAGAAGATATAAAAAGTACGTTATTCGGAGAGGTGGAACAAAAATCAACTAAAAAGGTTGAAACAACCTTACAAGATTTAGCCCAGTACGAAATAGAAAGTATAGGATTTCCATTGAGTTTAATGTCTCAAAAAGGGTTATCTAACACGTTGATAGATAAATATCTTTATAGAAAAAAGGTATACCTTGATAGTTATGTCTTCAGAGATTTTATAGTCGATAACTCTGCTATGATCTATTCAAAAGTTTATAACAAAAACCTAAAAAGACTTATTAAATTCATTTAAATTCCAATTTTGAGAAGGGAAAATATGAAAATCGATATTCTATCAATAGCTGAGAAATACCCTGGTCAGGGGGTGTATTCTGCCACATCGGATCACAAATACATCTTAAAAAAATACAGTGATTACACTATATATGAGAACAAAATTTTAGGAAATTACGATGTTTTACATATTCATACTCTCAATATAAAAAGCTTCTTTTCGTTGTTAAAGAATAAGAAAAATTCTTTTTGTGTCATTTCCGCTCATATAGTTCCTAATTCGTTGAAAGGGAGTATAAAATTCAACAAGCTATGGTTACCTTTTTTCAATAGGTATTTAAAATATTTCTATAACTCTTCTGATTGCATTTTAGCAGTCAGTGAAGAGACCAAAAATGAATTGATTAAGGATCTCAAGATAAATCCTAATAAAATTGTGATCTTTAGAAACTTTGTTATAAAAGAATTGTTTCTCACAAAACCCGAGGAAAAAGACACTCAAAAATCTTATTTAAGAAAAAAATATGGGTATAATGACGATGATTTCATAATTTTGGGTGCCGGACAGATTCAACCTAGAAAAGGTATAACAGATTTCGTGGAAACCGCTAAAAGATTAAAGAACATGAAGTTCATTTGGGCTGGGGGAATGCCCTTTAAACAGTTCACCGAAGGTTACGAAGAAATGAACAAGTTGATAAAAAAAGCTCCTAATAATGTCAATTTCGCCGGGACTATAAATAGAGAAAAAATGATCGATTATTATTCTTTATCCGATATTTTCTTTTCCCCTTCCTTTCATGAAACCTTTGGTTTAGTCGTAATTGAAGCAGCTGGAAGTGGTTTACCTTTAGTACTGAGAGATTTACCAGTTTACAAACAAATATTTTCTCCATACTATTTATCTGGTAATTTAGTGGAAGATTTTGTTGAGACAATCAAAAAGCTTAATATTAACAAAGAGTTATACGCTGAATACGAGAAAAAGTCTTACATCTTATTTGAAAATTATAGCGATGAAAAAGCCTTTATAAAATTAAAAAATATCTATGAAGAAGGTATAAAGCAAAAAATCCATACAGGAGGAAAAAATGTCTGAGGATAAAGGCAAAGACAATGAAAGCGCACTTAGTAGAAAAAAAATAATCATTAATCTAATCGTTGTTTTAATTATTGGTTTAGTCATCAACATTGTGATCTCATTTTTTGCAGATTTTCAAGAAACCTTCGCAACCCTTAAAACTGTCAATCTATTTGTTATTGTGGAGGTATTTATAGTTTTTTCTATCGCTTATTTGATCGATTTAATAAGATTGTACATAGTAACCTTAAGCTTCCACAAAAAAATAAAGTTTAAAGATGCCATATATAATACCATTTCATACTATTTTATGTCAAATATCACACCAATGGCTAGTGGTGGTCAACCTTATCAAATATACCATCTTACAAAATTAGGAATAGAGTCAACTTTGGCTACAAATATAGTATTGTCAAGGCTTGTAGAAAATTTATTATTCTCGTCGGCTATCATACTAATTTTCATAAGAAGAGTAATGAGTATTTTAGGAAGAATAGGAACTGGGAAATATATACTTATCATTGGTATAATAGCAGCTTTAGGGTTCTCTGCTTTGTTAATTTTAATATTCTTAAACCCAAAACTGCTATATAAATTGTTTAATTTCTTACTAAAGATATTCCCATTAAAAAATAAATCGAAATTCGAACAAAGATTACAAAAGTTAGAAAATTGGTTAGAAGAGCTAAAATTAAGTATTAAAACACTTTGGATAGAAAAGGCACATATAGTTACGCTTGACTTTATATTCGGAGGTTTCATTGTTTTTTTTCATTCTCTAGGTTTGTATATTGCATTGACATCAATTACGTCAGGAAGTTACAGCATCCTTGAAATATTCATTCTTTTTATAATAATGAATTTTGTTATCTATTATATACCTACCCCTGGTTCCACAGGTGGAGTAGAGACATTATATGGTATTGTCCTTGCCAGTTTTATGCCTGGAAGATTCGTTTCTACAACTATATTGTTGTGGAGATTCGCAACTTATTATTTACAAATAGCGTTCCAAGGGATAATCTTACTTATGACAAGGGCAAAAGAAAAAGGGGTTGAAACGTAATTAATTAATATACTCGTTTCTCAAATCGATTAATCTTTTATCCTCTCCCAAAGATTTCAACCTTATAGTTTTATTTTTCAAATTATGCATAGACTCGATTTTTCTTATAGTAGCACTCTTACTTCTCATCGTAAGTGTATGAGTGTAAGCAAAACCTTTAACAAATTTGACCCCTTTTAAAAGATCCCCATCCGTGATACCTGTTGCAGAAAATATTACATCTTCCCCACCAACTATTTCATCGGTATAAAAGATTTTTTCAACGTCCCAACCTTCTTCCTTGATCGATTGTTCTTCAATTCTATCCCTTGTCCATAATTTCATTTGAATTTCTCCCCCTAACGTTTTTAAAGCAGCAGCTGACAGTACCCCTTCAAGAGTTCCCCCAATACCAACATAGATATCCACTCCACTATCGGGAATCGCGGTCGCTATGGCTGCTGTAATATCCCCATCACTTATTAATTTTATTCTTGAACCAGCTTCTTTAATCTCTTCTATAATCTCTTCATGCCTTTGTCTATTCAAAATAACAAAAGTTAGTTCCGTTGGTGCAATTCCCAAAACCTCACACGCGATTTTTATATTCTCTTTCATAGGTTTTCTTAAATCCAATTTTCCCTTTAATTCACGACCTACAGCAAGTTTAAATGAATAAAAAGTCGGCAGTACTTTAATGCCTCCAGACACCGTGGCAGCAACCGCACTTAGGGCATTGGGCAGGCCGAAAGCAGCTAATTTCACTCCGTCTATAGCATTAACGGCCAAATCCATTTCAGAAGTGCTGTCTTGCCAACTACCCACTTTTTCACCTACGTACAACATCTTTGAATTTTCTTTAGCGTATTTACTCATCACTATATTCCCTTTAAAGTCTATGTAATCAAACATACCTCTCATAGCATCAATGGAACTATGATTAATCATTTCCAAATTACCACAACCCAAAAATAAGCTACTCATCAAGGCTGATGATTCTGTAACCCTTACAAAATCCATAGTCAACTCTGGATAAATCTTCTTTTCCATAAAAACCCCTCCTCACAAAAATTTTTAATTGTCTTTACGAACTCTAAAACCTGTAATAGCGCCCTTCCCCCGCAGCCCGCCCTTTTAAGGAAGGGACCTGCGGCCCCTTAGACCCTGCAGGGGGAGGGCTTCGCCCTGTAACCCTTTTAAAATCAAAAACTTATTTTTGAAAATCTGTTTATTTCTAAAAGTTTGTGTTAGCGCCCCTTCGCCCCGCACCCAAAAAATAAAGGAGTTTTTGCCCTTTCGTCCCGCAACTTTATCTTTCTTAAGCATTTCTATTATAATATTTTTATACTTTTTAAACAAATAATAAAATTTAAGAAAATAAAAGTTTAAACATCGTAATCAACTCTATTGGCAAATATTTCTACCTAATCACATATAAACGCATTATTTGAGTATACATAAACCAGAACTGAAAGAAAATTTATTTAACTTGGCTTATTTTCAAAAAAATATGGTAAAATTTTATTGGAGGTGATCTAATGAACCTAACAGAGTTAGAAAAAAGTTTAACCATTCAAAAGAAAAGTGTATGGAGCAAAAGAAACAAAGAAGATATCGATATGTATTCTTCAAAGTACAAAGAGTTTATCAACTTTTCTAAAACTGAAAGAAAAGCGGTTTCATACTCAGTTGAACTCCTTGAAAAAAACGGTTTCAAACCTCTATCTCATTATGTAAACTCTGGAAAGATAGAGAAAGGTGATAAAGTTTACTTTGTAAACAGAGACAAAGCAGTATTTGCTTTCAAGTACAACAATCCTTTGAAGGATGGCATCAACATAGTAGGTGCTCATATAGATTCGCCGAGGTTTGATTTCAAGCCAGAACCTATAGTTGAAGATGAAAATATTGCGATGGCGAAGACTCATTATTATGGTGGTGTAAAGAAGTATCAGTGGTTCAACATACCACTTGAATTACATGGCGTAATAATAAAAAGTGACGGCAGTAAAATAGAGATCTCTATAGGTCAAGATGAAAGCGATCCCGTATTTGTAATATCTGATTTATTGCCTCATCTTGATAGAGATTTGGCTAATAAAAAGGTTTCGGAAGCCTTTGAAGCTGAAAAGATGAATTTGCTCCTTGGTACTACTGCTATTTCCTACGATGAAACCGATAAGGTTAAAAATCCCGTTAAGTTAAATATCTTGAAGCTCTTGAACGATAAATATGGAATAGTAGAAGAGGACTTGGTCAGCGCAGAATTGGAAATCGTTCCTGCCCTCCCTGTTAGAGATGTAGGCTTGGATAAAAGCCTTTTAGCTTCCTACGGTCACGACGATAGGGTCTGTGCCTACACAGGATTAACCGCTTTAATTGATGCACAAACTTCGGTAAAAAATCCGGCAGTTTTGCTAGTTGACAAAGAAGAAATCGGCAGCGATGGAAATACAGGAGCAAAAAATCATTTCTGGATCTACGTGTTGAAGAAAATTGCCGCTTTAGCAAAAGAAGAAGAACTACTTCAAAATATCGAAGAAATCCTTACAAATTCCACTTTACTTTCAGCTGATGTGTCAGCAGCTGTAGACCCAAACTACAAAGAAGCTCACGATCTATCCAACGCTCCAAAATTGGGTTACGGTATAACTCTGATGAAATATACAGGTTCAGGGGGCAAAGGGAGAACAAACGATGCAAATGCTGAATTAGTAGGAAAAATTAGAAACCTTTTCAACAAAGAAAACATATCTTGGCAAATAGGAGAACTGGGAAAGGTTGACAGAGGCGGAGGAGGAACCATAGCGATTTTCTTTTCTGAAAAAGGCTTAGACGTTTTGGATGCCGGTGTGCCGCTTTTGGGGATGCACTCTCCGTATGAAGTGGCATCAAAAGCGGATATATATGAAACTTATTTGGCGTATAAAACTTTTTATGAAAAATTTGGAAAATGAGAATTTTTGTGGGAAACTCAGCAAATGCGATGGAATTTTTTGATTTTGACTTAATATTATCAACTTCAGGTTGGTCTTTAAACGACCAATCTGATGTTGTTGCTATCAACAACAAAGAGTATGTAGAATGTTATATAAACAGGAACAAAACATACTTAAACAAGGATAATAGATTCATAACAGAAAAAGATGTTTTATTATCGTTCGGGTTTACCAACGATGCTCTAAATTTTGAATTTTATTTCTTGAACCTTTTGTATCAAGTGGATTTAATCGTTCTATCTTTGAACTTCTCTGAAAGTTTGGAAAGAAAAGTACTTTTACATATACAATCAAATTTGAGAAGGGTAAAAATCCCAGCGATAATTATCAACACAACAAAAAACGAATCAACGGTCTCCTACATCGTTCCCAATTACAAAAACGAATTCGTGATCAAAAACGCTATATATTTCACACTCGATTATAAAAAGAGTAAAAATTATATATATTCTTTTGGGAAGTATTTATCAGATTTGAAAGAAAGTATTCGTAGCTATGATGTCAAGGTGTTGAGGTAAAAAATGAGATCACAACATCTGTTCTTGAAGTTACATTATAACTTTCTTAAAAAAGAACTATTTGAGTCTTTAAAAATTATCAATGGAGAACCAAAAAGTTATAACAGGGACAGTTTGGGTATATACGTAATAAAAAAATTGACTCCAAAAAACATAATAAAATATTTTACTGATGGTATTAATCAAGGTTTTTACATCTTTCTTTTTTCGTCTAACAAAAACATTCCCTACCGCAAATTACAACTAATTTCTGAAGTTGTCAATATTTATGGAATTCATTTGATTTTATTTCTAAAAAACGATATTCTCAAACTTTTCAACAATCAAGTTATTCTCATAAACCAAGAAAGAAATTTAACTCAGAGATTATTCTCAATAAACTCTTATAAAATTTCTTTTGTCTTTCCTGAGGAAGTAACAAATCCAGCCGCTATAACAACTTTGAAGATTCAAGAAGTTGACCTAGTATTCAGCAAAAGTCCTATAAATGACAATAATCAGGACTTAGCTAATAATTTGATCGCATACGTTGTAAACGATCAAAAAATATTTTCCCCTTCTATTCTTGAGAAAGATAAAACTTTCTTAAAAGAAAGGGGAAAAATATGGTTGAACTTACGGTATTTAAAAAGTATTAAAGACAATTATTTAGAAAAAAACTACAGTGATTTACAAAGGATAAAAACGAAAATAGACCTCATTTAAAGATAATTAAAAGCCTTTTATTTTCTTTTTGACATATTGACCCTCAAAAGATTTTTCTCAATTCTAGTTTGTAATTTAATTTTTTTAAACTGATCCTCCGTTGCTTTTATTCCTTCTTGGGCACTTTCCATAGCTTTCCTTGCGGCTTCGATATCTATATCTTCTGATCTTTCAGCAGCGGTGGTAACAATAGTCATTTCTTCCCCAGTCATCTCCAAAATACCACCATGGATCGCAAAACTATCAACTGAGTTATCAACTTTTTTTATCGATACTGGGGCAATCCTCAAAGAAGTCACAATGGGCAACCGTTGAGTTAAAGTTCCCATAGACCCCTCTTTTGTTTTAAATTCTACATACTGAACATCTTCTTCGTACTTTACCCCTTCTGGGGTAACAACTTTGAATTTAAATATTTATACCACCTGCCTTACAAACACGTCATTCATTCATTTTTTTAGCTTTTTCTACAGCCTCTTCTATAGTTCCTACCATATAAAAAGCACCTTCTGGTAAATCATCATGTTTACCTTCAAGTATTTCTTTAAAACCTTTGATAGTATCTTCTATGTTAACATACTTACCGGAATAATTTGTAAACCTTTCTGCAACAAAGAAAGGCTGAGTTAAGAATCTTTGAATCCTTCTCGCTCTGTTCACTACCTGCCTATCTTCTTCTGATAATTCTTCAATACCCAAAATTGCTATTATATCTTGTAGATCTTCATACCTTTGCAAAACTTCTTTGACTTGTCTTGCAACCAAGTAATGTTCTTGGCCAACAACGTTGGGATCCAACATCTTTGACGTGGAATCTAATGGGTCAACCGCTGGATAAAGTCCCAATTCTGATTGTTTCCTTGAAAGGTTTAAATTCGCGTCCAAATGGGCAAAAGTAGTGGCAGGTGCAGGATCCGTGAAATCGTCCGCAGGTACATAAATAGCTTGAACAGAGGTAATAGATCCATCTCTTGTGGAGGTTATTCTTTCTTGCAACTCTCCCATTTCCGATGCCAACGTTGGCTGGTATCCTACAGCAGAGGGCATTCTTCCAAGTAAAGCCGACACCTCTGATCCTGCTTGTACAAACCTGAATATATTATCTATAAAAAGTAAGACGTCCTTTTTTTGCTTATCCCTAAAGTATTCTGAGACTGTTAATGCGGTTAGAGGAACTCTGAACCTTGCCCCAGGTGGTTCATTCATCTGACCGAACACCAACGCCGTGCTATCAATAACCCCTGTCTCTTGCATTTCCAACCAAAGATCGTTACCTTCCCTCGTTCTTTCGCCTACACCTGCGAACACAGAGATCCCTTGGTGCTCTTTAACGATATTTCTTATAAGTTCCATAACAAGAACTGTCTTGCCAACCCCAGCTCCACCAAAGAATCCTATTTTCCCGCCTCTTGGGAACGGAGCCAAAAGATCTATACATTTAATACCCGTCTCTAAAATCTCAATTGATGTATCTTGTTCATTCAATGATGGAGGGTCCCTGTGAATTGACCAGTACTCTTCTCCTTCAACCTCTCCTTTCTCATCGATAGGTTTACCTAAAAGATTTATCATCCTTCCCAATGTAGCTTCCCCGACAGGAACTTTTATGGGCTCTTGCGTGTTGATAACCTCTTGACCTCTTTTTATACCATCCGTAGAATCCATTGCAACACATCTAGCTGTATCGTCTCCGATTAATTGCTCAACTTCAAGAACCAATTCTTCTCCTGAGTACTCGTTTTTTACTTTTAAAGCATCGTAAACGTTAGGCAGTTGGCCCTCGGGGAATTTCACATCGACGACAGGTCCAATGACAGATATTATTTTACCTTTTTGATCTTGCATCGAATTACCTCCTATTGCATATTCGCCCCATTAACAATCTCTATCAACTCTTGGGTAATAGAGGCTTGCCTTTGCTTGTTGTATTCAAGATTCAACTCTTCTATTAAATCATGTGCATTATCTGTGGCGTTTTTCATTGCGTTTTGTCGGGCATGAAGTTCACTCAACTTGGTTTCAAATAAAAATAGATACATTTTAGAGAGAAGATACTGATATGCAGCATCCTCAAACACTTTCTCTTCTTCTGGTTCGTATTCGTATCTCGCATCTATTTCAAATTTATCTTTTGTTATCGGAAGTAGATCATAAGTTTTCGGTAACTGTATCAAGGCGTTTTTTAATTCTCCATACACAACTTTCACTTTGCTAATGCCCTTGTTTTCCATAATTTGGAAAATAATTTCAAGCAAATACTCTGCATGATCAACCTTTGGGATATCGAATAGGCTTATCTCTTTTTCTAAGACTGTTTCACTCTTTAAGCCTGAATACCCTTTTGCACCCAAAACAAAGAATCCTTTAAAATCTTTCAACTGGGATTTTGCCTTTATAGCTTCTTTTACTAAATCAGACGGAAAAGAGCCTGCTAATCCCATGTCTGGAGTAATCGCAAAAATTAAAGACCCTTCACCCTTCTGAGTGTAAAAGTTTTCTTCAATAAAAGGAACTTTTTTCAATACCCTTTCCGCGTAGTTAGAATAATCTTTTACACCTTTCCATTGCCTTTGTATTTTGTTGAGCCTTGCTGCAGCAACCATCTGCATGGCTCTTGTTATTTGCATCGTAGATTCTGTAGAGGCGATCCTTCTTTTAATGGCTCTTAAATTACCGCGGCTCAATTAAAATCACCACTCTCATTTAAATACATTCAAAAATTTTGAAATTGCTTCATTCAGCTCTTTCTTTATTTCATCCGTTATGTCTTTATTCTCTTTTATCTTATTTAAAGTATCAATATAATTTTCTTTAAGATACGCTAAAAATTGTCTTTCAAAATCACCTATCCTATCCGTAGGGATTTGATCGAGGTAACCTTCATTAGCGGCGTAAATAACAGCAACTTGTTCTTCTATCTCCATCGGTGAATATTGTGGTTGCTTCATCAATTCAGTGAGTTTTTCACCTTTTGTTAACTGTTTCTTAGTTGATTCATCAAGATCCGCAGAGAACTGAGTGAAAGACTCTAATTCTCTGTACTGAGCTAAATCTAATTTTAAAGATCCTGCTACCTTTTTCATCGCCTTAGTTTGCGCAGCTCCACCAACCCTTGAAACAGATAAACCTATGTTAACAGCAGGCCTTATCCCTGCATTAAACAACCCTGTTTCTAGATAGATCTGACCATCCGTTATAGAAATAACGTTGGTGGGGATATAAGCTGAAATATCGTTCGCCTGTGTCTCAATTATTGGTAAAGCTGTCAAAGAACCATTCCCAAAATTCTCGTTCAATCTAGACGCTCTTTCCAACAATCTTGAATGTAGATAAAAAATATCTCCAGGATACGCTTCCCTTCCGGGTGGTCTTCTAAGTAGCAACGATATTTCCCTGTAAGCAGCGGCATGTTTGGTTAAATCGTCGTATATTACCAACGCATCCTTTCCGTTAAACATAAAATATTCTCCAATTGCTGCGCCTGCATAAGGAGCTATATACTGCAAAGAGGCGGGATCTGAAGCATCTGCCGCAACCACTACAGTATAATCCATTGCACCATACTTTTCTAAATTATCGATCGTTCTTGCCAAAGACGAGGACTTTTGCCCAATCGAAACATAAATACAAAAAACATCTTTACCTTTCTGATTTATAATGGTATCAATAGCTATAGCGGTTTTACCAGTTTGCCTATCTCCGATTATAAGTTCTCTTTGACCTCTTCCTATAGGAATCAAGGAATCCAACACTTTTAAACCGGTTTGAAGAGGGGTATCAACAGGTTTCCTAGTTACAACACCCATCGCCTTTCTTTCTATAGGATAAAAATCCTTGGTATTTATTTCACCCTTCCCATCCAAAGGCATACCTAAAGGATTAACCACTCTACCTAACATCTTTTCCCCGACAGGTACTTCTATTATTCTGTTGGTTCTAACTAATTTGTCTCCTTCCTTTATTCCTTTGTAATCCCCCAAGGTTATTATACCAACGTTATCTTCTTCTAAATTCATAGCTATACCGTAGATCTTTTCACCTTCAGATGTTTCTATTTCAACCAACTCGTTGGTCATAATATCTTTTAAACCGTAAGCCCTAACGATACCATCGCTTACTTGCATTACCCATCCTATTTCTTTTATCTCTCCACTTTCATAACTTTTAATACGTTCTTCTATTACTTTTGTCAATTCATCTGGATTAACTCTCAAATATTTTCACCTCCACCAACGGGTGCATAGGCGGATTGAATGTTCTGTAAAAATCCCTTTACCGAGAAATCAAAAAACTTATCCCCGATGTATAACTGTAATCCACCTATAAGATTTTCATTGAATTCTGTTATTAACTTAATTTTTCTTCCAGTTTTATTATGAATGGTCTGTTTTATCTGATTTATAATTGTATTAGTCGTTTTACTCGGAAGTATAACCCTCACTTCTACAACTTTTTCTCTCTCTAAACTCTCTTGGTACAGGATATGAGACATAAAAGGAATCAAATTTTGACGTCTTTTATCAACTAAAGCTTCCAAAAACTGAACAAAAATCGTATCTTCAAATTCTGATACCTCTTTCATCCGTGTAACTATATGTTTTGGAGGAACCAACGGACTATAAACCAAATCTCTAAGAGTTTCACTACTATCGAGAGCTTTTTTTAACCTTTGAAACGCTTCTACGTATTCATCTAATCTAGAAATTTCACCCTTCTCTTCCAAAGTATTCAAAAGGGCTTGGGCATACTTTGAAGCCAAAAAATAAGAAGCTTTCATCACAATTCTCCTTTGTCTTTTAAACTGTTTATAGCCCTTCTTATCAACTCTTCGTTCTTCTTTTTATCGATCTGTTCCTTTAATATCATAGAAGAAATAGCAACAGCTAGAGAAACGATTCTCGATTGTAATTCTCTTGCTGCACTTTCTTTAATATCCTCAGCCTCTTTTTCTGCCTTGGCTAAAATAATTTTCCTCTGCTCTTCAGCCTCTTGTTGAGCAGACTTTACTATGGATTTGGCTTGTTCATCAGCATTCGCCAAAATTTCGCGTCTTTTATCATCCGCTTCAGCCAACTGCTTATCCAACTCTTCTTTCTTTGATTGGGCTTCTAACCTCAATTTTTCAGCTTCGTTTAAATTCTTTTCTACTTCTTTTTTCCTTTTATCTGTTATATCAAAATACGGCTTGTACAACAACCTGTACATAAGAAACATAAAAGCCAAAAAACCTACTAAATTCACTATTGATGTTAAGTTAAAAGATATCATACTCTCACCTCTTTGGGGGGAAACTAATAATTCTCAACAAAATAAACACTTAAGGAAGAACAAACAACAAAATCAAAGCAACGACCAAAGAATAAAGACCGGTTGACTCTGTAACCGCCATTGCCAATAACATCCTCGTTGTTAAATTCCCACTCATCTCGGGCTGTCTTGCCATAGCGTCCATTGCGTGCGCACCAACGTTACCTTCTCCAATACCAGGACCTATAGCTCCTATTCCCATTGCAACTCCTGCTCCCAATAACTTTCCTAAATAATATAAGCCCCATCCAATGGAACCACCTTCAGAAACTAAATTTTGAAGCATAGTAGATAAATCCATCTTTTTTTCCTCCTTAAACTAGTTTTTTCTGATTAGATAAATTTTGTCTTATTCCAATAGAGAACCAATATACGCAATAGTTAACAAAGCAAAAACAAAGGCCTGAATGAGCCCAATAAACCAACCAAAAAATCCCCATAAGAAAACAGGGAAAACAAAATATTTCAGCATATAACTAATAACCAAAACCAATATCCCCCCACCCATGACGTTACCAAATAACCTTAGTGAATGGGAAATTGGTTTAGCTATTTCACTAATTATATTGATAGGAAACAACAATGGATTTGGTTCAAAGAAAGATTTAAGCCATTTGAGTACACCTTTAGCTCTTGCAGCAAAAAAATGGCTAACCACTAGAACCATCAAGGCATATGTAAGATTCACATTTAAATCGGAGGTAGGTGTGTACCAGGTATCCGTGAACAACTGCACATTCAATCCATTTTCAACAGGCACAACGTTTATTCCAGGCATCCCACCAAGTACGTTTGAAACACTTATATACAGAAAAAAACTCATAGCTATTACAAAAGTTTGTCTTCGATACTTAGGGTTGGGCACAGAATCTTCCACCATTTCCCAAAAATAGTCAAAAAAGGTTTCTACAGCAGCCTGGAACCTTCCAGGAATCCTCTCAAAATGTATGCTCCTGGCAACTAAGATCAACAATAACATAACAGCAAAAGACATTATCAACGTCATTGGGTTCAACTGACCAAAGAACCCTCCATCACCAAAATAAACTATCCATCTATCCCCAACACCTTCTAAACTCATGTCAAAAACAAAAAAGTTAATTAATCCCAAAACTATATAAGCACCAAAAAGAAAGATGGTAAATTTCTTCAATCTATCGTTCGTCAAAAGAACACCTCCTCCAACTACTTACCAAACTTATTTATATGATAAAAATGGAACAATCTTCAGATTAATCAAACCCACAAAAGCGAACAAAAGGGCATATGATGAATTAACGGCAGCGATTCCCAATATCACACCATACAAAAGATACCTCAT
>NZ_JALY01000093.1:0-7355 GCF_002924615.1 Petrotoga halophila DSM 16923
GAGATGTACGAATTCAAAATTAGGCTAAAAACCAAAACAGGCTATATTGTGAGAACTTTTTGCAACAATCCTGGCGGAGAGGTTACTTTGGAAAGTTACGACGACTTTCTAACGGTTAATGGACATGCTAACACTACCAAAAAGACTACCAACACTAATTTTGCGATTTTGGTTACTCATTCGTTCACTCAGCCTTTTA
The DNA here is from genome assembly GCF_002924615.1 of Petrotoga halophila DSM 16923. NCBI lineage: Bacteria > Thermotogati > Thermotogota > Thermotogae > Petrotogales > Petrotogaceae > Petrotoga > Petrotoga halophila. Next base: position 200 of record NZ_JALY01000093.1, read on the forward strand.
ACGACCCTGTAGGTTATGGTTCCTATATTGCAAAACTTTCTAATATCCTTGCCGGTGGAGACAAGGTTATTCTTCAATGCTATGAAGATTTTAAAGGTTCAAAAAGGACAAAAAAATTAGGACGAGTCGAACCAACGTTAGATCCCAAGCACTTTATTTTGGGAGATTTGAATCTAGCTCTCCCCAGACGTACTATCGAATCAATAATCGATTTTTTGGAACGATTAGAAACAGTTGTAAAAGGCGTTACTTATCCAGATAATCTTTTATATGGAGCAGAGGTTAAATTTTATGCAAATAAGATAAACAATGATTTCTTTGGGAATGTAAAAATAATTGGAGATTGTAGCGGATGGACCCGTTCGATAACCTACGCTACAAGTCATGGATACCTAATCGCAAAAGAGTTTTAAAGAGGTGTATTGACAAAAATGAGGTTGATATGTTATAATGATTTTTGTAGAGTTAGAAGATGGGACGTAGCCAAGTGGCAAGGCGACGGACTTTGACTCCGTTATTCGTAGGTTCGAATCCTACCGTCCCAGCCAAAAAGGGGAGGTATTACCTCCCCTTTTTTTATTACAATTTCTATTATTGGATATTCGACTGAGTAGCAATTTGAGATGTGTCTGTCGAACTATTACTGGCTTCTTCTATTTCTTTTTGTACACTTTCTATCATACTATCAATATTAGTATAATAGTTAGGATCGATCTTTTTTATTGTTTCCAAATAAGACAATTTAATTTCCTTTAACCCTAATAAATCAGTTAAATCTAATCCAACATCCAATGCTTCTAATTTTGTATCGGTTGCTGCCTGGGTGGCATCTACAACTGTTTGAACATTTACCAAGATTTCAGTGATCTGTTGTTGAAAATATGAAAATAAATATTGGGATCCTAAATAAGAGGCGTATTGTTTTAACTGATCCAACTGTAACTTCGAATAGCTAACCTTTACTTTTGGATCTTGAGGGTTCAACTGATAATAAAGTTGAACTACTGTGTTAGAAGAAGGATACTGTGCATAAAGATCGGCTAATACCTTTTTTAACTTTTCAGTGTAATCTTGTGATTTAGTTTGTAATTCTGCTCTCATAACGCTTGCATCTTCTGTAGTACTTACTCCCAAAGCCTCAAGGGCTTCTTTGGAACTCAGATAACTTTGAGCATCCTGATATTTTGATATTTCACCTGATAAAGAAGTGCTTACATCTGTAGTTGATTGAGCATTCAATTCCTCGAGTTTGTCATTTATAGCGTCCAAACCTAGTGAAACAATATCTGGATCCACAAATTCAGATAAGCTAAGATATTGATTTATGGAAGTAGTTTGCTCATTATATAACCCCATTAGCTGGCTTACAACCATCGTATATACAGCTAAATAATCCGAATCAACTTCCATTGAAATTTCATTACCTTCGAACACAATACTTTCTAATTCTTTCGCTAATTCTTCTAATCTTTCTACATCTGTACCCGCCTTCGTTAACTCGTACATATACATCAACTTTGTATCGTAATAATTCCTCCCAAAGTTTTCACTTTCTTTATAATTAGACAACCAATTATCATACTTTTGATCTTGAACTGTATTTCTTACTTGAGCATATACGTCATCGTATAGAAAAACATCTTCCGGATGTTCAAATATTTTCTTATCAAGCACTCTTATCAAATGAAAACCCTCCGACGTTTGTACAGGTCCAATAATTTCACCAACTTGTCCATTAAAAGCTGCATCTTCAAAACTTTTTTCATACTGCCCGTGTTTTATCCATCCAATCTCTCCAGAATTTGTGGCATTAGAGGTATCTTTTGAATACAAAGAAGCGGCATCTTCAAAAGTTATCTCACCAGTTTCAATCTCTTCTTTGAGGTTATTGGCGGTTGCCTCATCTGAAAGAAGTATATGCTGCACTCTAACTTCTTCATAATCATTCTTTATACTTTCGAAGTTTTGTTCGATATAAGCTAAAGCATCTTCTCTGGAAGTTGGTGCCACTGCGTCTTTAACCGCACTATTTATCAAATCGGTCTCCACTGTTTGTTGTAAACTGGAAATTAAAATATTTCGAATATTTTGTTCACTACCATAATATTGAAGCATATTATCCCAATTTGATTCATCAGATTTGTATTGAGATATATATTGATCGACTTGTGTATTTATCTGATTATTCACTTCTTCTTTAGAAGGCAACAGATCGTTTTGCTCCGCATAATATCTTACAATTTTTTCGTCAAAGAGTAAATCTACCACTTGATTATCAAGTGTTAAATAATCAAAAATAGGATCCAACTGTTGACCGTAATACTGTTGATAGATCTGTGCTTGCTGTTGAGTTATATTATCCACTTCACTCTTCATTATCCAATAGGGATAATCTAAATCTATGCCGTCTTTAGTGATAACTAAAACAGAGTCTTCTTTCCTCAGTGTGTCTCTATTTTGTGAAGTGGTCGCAGGGTTTCGAGATGATACATAAGTTGCCACAGACCACCAAACTATACCTGCTAAAAAACCTGCTATAACTATTATAGTGATCAATCTTTCGTGCTTTTTAAACCAATTATTCATTCACTAATGCCTCCTAAACTCTTAAAATTTTACTGTCTTTAGCAACGAACTGCATTTGATTTTAATTTTACCACATTTTTTTGAATTTCCCCAATGTTTAATCTTTTATTATTGAAAAAAGGGGATAAATTAATATCCCCTTTAAAGTTACTAGATTTTTGTTCTAAGAGGTTTATCTTTAGTAATCTCTTCTAATGCCAACAACCTATCCCATTTAGCGTCGACATAATTTTGAAGTTCTTCCAATATTTCGTTAGCATCCGGCCTTTTCATAAGCTTACTGTATCTTCCTAATTTGGTTATGTAATCTTTTACTGGTTTGAATGTTTTAGGCTTCTTAGTAACTTTGTAAACGCCCATATTGTATTCCCATAATGGCCAATACTTTGTTTCAACAGCTAATTTAGTTACTTCTGGACCTGAATCGTCAGGAATTCTCCAAAATCTTACACATGGTGCCAACATAGCAATGAAAGAAGGCCCTTTGAACTCTAATGCTGCTTGCATCTTTCTCATAAAATCCCAAGGTTCGGCAGTTGCTGCGGTTGCAGCATAAACGCCTTCATGACCAGCTACTATATCAACTATACTCTTTTTCAATTGTAACTTCCCTGATATAGCCTTACCGACGGGAGCGGTAGTTGAATCGGCACCTGGAGGGGTAGATCCAGATCTTTGGTTACCTGTGTTCATGTAACCTTCATTATCATACAAGATGTAAACAAAATCGTGTCCTCTTTCTATTGCTCCAGATAATGATTGTAACCCTATATCGTAAGTGCCACCATCACCAGCAAATGCGATAAATTTTATCTTATCGTTGTCTATTTTTCCTCTGTTTAAGAGGGATCTATAAGCAGCTTCAGCCCCGGATATTGTAGCTGCAACATTTTCAAAGGCGTTGTGTATATAAGGCACATTCCAAGAAGTAAACGGGTATATTGTGGAAGAAACTTCCAAACAACCTGTGGCAGCTCCCACTACAGGTTCATACCCCATACTTTTGGCAGCCAAAGTAGCCCAATTCGCAACCATCGGAGCATTACACCCCGGACACAATCTATGGCCTTGGGTAAAAGACCAATCATGTGTTTCAACGTATCCTACTATATCTCTAATATTTGGCACAATTATTCACCTCCGATTATTCTCTTAAGCCCAAGTATCTTTGTTCATCCGTTATAAGATTTCCTTGAAGAGCATCTTCAAATGCTTCTCTTATCATTTCAGGAGTTGTGTCTCTTCCTCCTAAACCATAAATATAAGAACCTAAAGAAGGCCGAGAAGCAACCTCGTACAAAGAAGATTTTACTAAGGAATACAAAGGGGCTTCTTTCCCAAAAGACATTGCTCTATCTAAAACAACTACACCCTTTCTTCCATTTAAAACTTGCTGAAATTCTTTCTTAGGGAAAGGAGTAAAGACTTGAGGTTTCACCAATCCAACCTTATGTCCTTCTTCTCTAAGTTGGTCTACAACATACTTTGCTGTAGATGCAGTAGAATTCAGAACAACCATTAAATAATCAGCATCATCTACTTTGTACAAATCTAGAAAATCGTATCTTCTCCCAGATATCTTTTCGAATTCCTCGAATACTCCAGGAAGCTCTTTGTAGGCATTTTTCATAGCTTCCTCTTGTTGACGATGATGTTCAAAGTAATAATCAAAAAGATCCAATGGACCATAAGTAACAGGATTTTTTGTGTTTAAAAGAGAATATTTAGGGTTCCAACTTCCCACAAACTCCCTTACCACTTCATCATCTAACATCTCGAAGCTCTCGACTCCATGAGAAGTAATGAAACCATCCAAATTCACCATCGCTGGTAACAATACATTCTCTTTTTCCGCCAATTTGGTAGCCATTATTGTAAAATCATAGGCTTCTTGATGGTTTTCAGTGAAGAACTGGATCCATCCAGAATCTCTTACCATCATGGCATCGGAATGATCACAGTGTATATTGATGGGTCCGGATAATGCCCTATTCACAATAGGCATTACTATGGGAAGTCTGTAAGAAGCCGCTATATATACTATTTCTGACATTAAGGCTAACCCATTTGCAGCTGTGGCTGTCATAGTTCTGGCCCCAGATGCCGCGGAACCTACCACTGCACTCATAGCCGAGTGTTCAGATTCCACAGGAACCATCACAGTATCTACAATGCCATCGGATACGAATCCTGCATAATATTCAACAATTGGTGTTTGAGGAGTTATTGGATAAGCTGCCACCACGTCAGGATTAATCTGCCTCATAGCGTGTGCAACAGCAGCAGCTCCAGTAACCGTTAATTTTACGGGCATATATTTTAACCTCCTTCACATTTTCGTTAAATAAATTCTGATTCAGATTTCATTTCTATTGCGTTAACTGGACATACAGCTGCACAAACACCGCAGCCTTTACAATAGTCCAAATTCACTTCTCCCAATTTCATCTTTTTACCATCAAGCCCACCACCTATAGCCATATCGGGACAATAAAGCCAACATTGCATACAGTTAGTACATTTTTCTCTATCTATTATAGGTCTTTGAATCCTCCATTCACCTGTTTTGTATTCCCTTGCAGTAGCAGGTTTATCAATTACACCACCAATAGGGATATCTTTCCATCCTTTCAAATCACTCACTAAGTTTCACCTCCTGGTACCCTCTCTCCAGTGCTCTAATATTGGCTCTTACCACTTCATCAGAGAACTTTTTGGAGAAAGCAGCCTTGATTTTTTCTTTAACGGCATCTAAAGGTACTATATCGGTAGCTCTTATCAAAGCTCCTATCATAACAGTGTTAGGTATACCCCTTTTTATTTCTTCCAATGCTATGTTCGTAGCAGGTATTACACCGGTTTTTCCTTTATATCCCGTTAAATTTCTTACCTCTTCGATGCTTCTAGTTGTGTTGACTAACAACAATTTATCCTCAGCCAAACCAGATGTTACTTCTGAATTTTTTAAAAGTGTGTCGTCTATAACAACTACCACATCGGGAGTCTCTATGTTACTTTTAATTCTAATAGGAACATCCGCAACCCTGTTAAAAGCTTTCATCGGAGCACCGGATCTTTCTGCTCCATATTCTGGAAATGAACTTGAATACTTCCCAGCTTCTTCTGCAGCTTCTGTTAAAAATTGAGAAGCACTTTTCGCGCCTTGTCCTGCTCTTGCATGCCACCTTATCTCAAAATATTTTTCTGGCAAGGTTCTTATCCTCCCTTCACGTAATAATTTTCAATAAATTAGTTTGTTCTTTAGTCACTTGAAAATATGGTGTAACCAATATTTCTAAAGATATTATCTATCCATTCATAAAATGAGAGCTTTTCATCGTTAATTTCTTGCTTTTCTAACATTTTATCGAGTTCCAAAAATCTGTTAATATGGTATTTAACTCGATTTTTTGCATATTCTATTGTGGTCCCTGTGGTCATTATAAAAGGCCAATCACTTGCTTGTGCAAGAAGAACCTCTCTCATCATCTGATTTAAAATCCTTTTCTGTAAATTTGTAGGATCCTTAAAAACATTTGCTTTTTCTATCATTCTTTCAGTTATCTCGTGAATATGTTTATAAATCCAATCGTTTTTTCCATTAAGCCAAACATCGTGGTATCCTCCGGCACCCCACGAAGTTTCGCCGGGATAAGTTATTTGAACTTTTTTAACTGTTTGTAAAATCTCAGAAGGTACAGAAAATTCTAACTCTTTATTTTCAAAAGATTGCCTAAAAAGCTCTTCCAAAAATTTCGGACCCTCATACCACCAATGACCAAATAGTTCAGCATCAAAGGGAGCTACAATTACCGGTTCTTCTTCATCTAAAATTGCCGATAATTTCCTGATTTGCGAAGTCTTCTTAAATAAATAATCACTTACATGCTCTTTTACAGCGTTCATGGCTTCACTAAGATCATATATTTCTTTTTTGTCCAAGGATAATGATTTGTTGGTAATACGATGATACTTTATTCCAGTATTACACCTTGTTCCACTTGGATCTACATATGGCCTAATGTAATCGTCTTCTCTGTCATAACCAATATCTTTGTAAAATTCTCGATATCTTGGATCGCCAGGATAACCAACTTCAGAACTCCATATCTGCTCACTCGATTCAGGATCTCTGGCAAAAACAAAAACTTTATTTGGGGTAATAATAGGTCTATACACACCATACCTCGGCTTACTGTCTGCATAAGTAAAACCGTGTGTATCTACAAAAAAATATCGTATATCTTCGTCTGATAAATATTTATCCAGCCCTTTAAAATAAGCGCATTCTGCCAACCACATCCCTTTAGGATGGTCACCAAAGTATTTTTTGAAGGTCAACACGGCAGATTTTATTTGAGCTTTAATAGCCTCTGGATAATCCCGATAAAAAGGTAGATATCCATGTGTTCCATTAGATGTTATCACTTCAATGTAACCTTTATCTTTAAATTCCTTGAAAGCTTTTAATATATCTTGATTATATTCTTCAGAAAAAATATTTATATCTTCTATTAGCTCTCGCCTATAATGTTGGGCTAGTTGGTGCGTCCTAGGATCTTCATCTTTT
>NZ_JALY01000109.1:0-18169 GCF_002924615.1 Petrotoga halophila DSM 16923
TTTTCGTTTAGTAAGTGCAAATATATCTCCTAATAAATAAATTTTATAAATTAAATATGAAAAATTAAGATTTTTGTATCTAATCGCTATTATTTGTTTTTAATTGCCTCTAATTCCGTATAATTTGCTTTTATCAAACTTGACTTTTGATGAAAGTAGATATAAAATATAATTAATAAAGACTCTATACTTATTAACCAAAGTTTTAGGAGATGAAACCTTTTTGAAATCACCCAATGAAATGGTACGCATTAACAATTCTATAAAAGTTTTGAATCTACTAATCAATAAAGAAATGTCCAGAGTGAATATTGCGGAAGAAACCGGATTAACCAAAACTACTATTGGAGATATAGTGAGGAATTTTTTAAATATTGGCTTCATTGAAGAAGTAAAAGTTTCTCCCAATGGTGTAGGAAGGCCATCCATAAATTTGAAAATAGTTAAAGATTTTGCATACGTTATTGGAATTGGAATACTAAGAGATAGCGTGAATGGTTGTTTAATTGATTCAAGTGGAGAAGTCCTTTACAATGTTGATTATCCCTATACAGAAGGGAATCCACAAATAAACATAGTTTACAAAGCGATAGATGAGTTGATGAGGAAAGCGGAACTTACAAATAGAAAAGTCAAAGTAATATCTTTTGGGGTTCCTGGTCCTTTAGATACAGAAAAAGGAATAATTAAAGAACCACCAAAATTACCAGAATTCGCTAATTTCCCTTTAATAAAAAAGATAAAAGAAAAATATAATGTATTTGCTTACTTAGAGAATGATGCTGATATGGGTGCAATTGGGGAAAAGTATTATGGGAAAGGAAAAGATTTAGACTCTTTCATTTACATCCTTTATGATAAAGGCATAGGTGCGGGAATAATAATCAATAATCATCTTTATCATGGAGTCAATGGATATGCTGGAGAAATAGGTCAAACTATTATCGTGAAAAATAATAAGATGAAATATTTTGAAGATGAATATGGAATTGATTTAATAGTCAAAAAAATAGAAGATAAAATTTTAAAACCGGTTAAAGACATCGAATATGTAAGTCATTTATCAGAACATCAGAAAGAAATTGATGAAGTAATTAATAAAGTAGCTAAACAATTTTCAATTATTATTCTTTCACTTATTCATTATTTTGGAATTTCTTCTATTTTTATAGGAGGAAAGGGAAAATATTTGGGTAAGAGTTTTTTAGAAAAAATAAATGAAACGGTCAAAAGATACTTATTTCACAAGCAAGAAACAAGCATCGTTTATTCTGATGTTGATGAACCTGTAATATCTTTAGGGGCTGCAAAGTATGGGTTAATAGAATTTTTAAAAGAGTTGATACAAGAAAAATTTAAACTTTAATATGATGAAAAGGAAGGTGAAAACATGGAGAAAAAGATAAAAGGATTTACAATAAAAGATTCTGTTTTTTATGTGAAAGAATCAAACAAACTTAAAAAAGTACTCTTTGTTGACTTGGAGGTAGAAAAAGAAATATCTGAAGCGGAAATCACATTACTCAATAAGAAGCACAAAATTTCTAAGAAATTTCCAAGGATTGAATCTGGGAAAACTCGGCTAGAAATGTATGTGCCTGAAGTAAATGAACCCACTAAATATGAGGTTCTTCTCAGGGATGAAACAGAAGAGTTGAAAAGTAATGTAATAGTAAATCCCGAAAGACATTGGAAAATCTTCATAATTCATCATAGTCACTTAGACATAGGTTACACTGATCCCCAACCAGAGGTCATAGATCATCATTTAAAATATTTGGATCAAGCTTTGGAACTATGCGATCTTCAAAATAGTAACTCAGAAAATGATTTTAAATGGGTAATAGAAGTTACATGGCCTCTTAAATATTGGTTGAAAAGCAGACCAAAATCACAAATTGAAAGGATGATCCAAAGAATAAAGGAAGGAAGGATCGAAGTTTGTGGAGCTTATATGAATATGCATACAGAAGCGTATGATATTGATGAACTCGCTGGAACATTTGAACTAACTCAAAGACTTAGGGATGAATTTGGTATCAAAATTGATGTCGCTATGCAAAGCGATGTACCAGGGCATACCAAAGGTTTTTTAAAATGCTTGACAGACATAGGAATCAAATACCTTTCTGTTGCTCACAATTATGCTGGACGATCTATTCCTTTTCTACTTCCAGGGAAAAAATTGGAGCGTCCGTTTTTTTGGGAATTGGAAAATGGAAAAAAGGTTTTGGTGTGGTACACAGATACCCCTCATGGTGTTTATATGGAAGGAAATAATATCGGAATAGACAAAAGTTATGAAGAAGTTTATGAAAAGTTACCAGAACTGCTACAACAATTAAAAGGTGAAAATTATAGATTCGATGCTGTTCACCTTCGTGTACAAGGAAGAGGTTGGGACAACGCGGGACCAAGTATTACACCTTCTGAAGTTGCTAAAAAATGGAACGAAAAATGGGAATATCCTAAATTAATCATCTCAACCAACAAACAATTTTTTGAATATATAGAAAGCCACGATATTCAAGATATTCCGGTTTTTAAAGGTGATTGGACAGACTGGTGGTCTGATGGGATTGCCTCAAATGCCTACGCAATGGGGTTAAATAGAACAACTCATAATATTTTGAGATCGGCTGAAACTCTCCTTTCGATTATAGAAATGAATTACAAAGATCAAACCTATCCAAAAGGAATATTAGATAGCGCTCGTGAAAATATGGTCTTATTCGATGAGCACACGTGGGGGGCTTGGAATCCTTGGGAAAATTCATTAACTTACAACACTTCTGGTGAAATACAATGGTCTATAAAGAAAAACTTCGCACAAAATGCATATAATAAAAGTCTGTTCGAATATCGTAAAGCCTTACATTTATTACCAATCTTGGTAGATAATAAGGTTGTTAGTGAAAACAGCACGATATTTGTTTACAATCCTTCTTCTTTTGTACGAACCGATATAGTCAAAGTATTCATACCTTTAGGAAAATGTGACGTTAGAAAACCATTTAAAATCGTTGATGAAGATGGAGAGGAAATAAAGTTTAACTTAAGGTTACAAACAGGGGAAATACCGAGACCTCTTGGAGCTGAGGTAACTTTCGTTGCAAAAGATGTTCCTGCTATTGGGATAAAATCTTATTCAATATTAAAAAAAGAAGAAAATGAATTTCCAAAAGAAGTCTCTAGCAAAGAAGAAAAGTATATTTTAGAGAACTCCTTTTACAAAATATCTCTTGATCAGGCAAGTGGGACAATAAAAAGTATTATAGATAAAGAATTAGGAGAAGAACTTGTTAATCAAAATGCTTTCTTTCAATTCAACGAGTATATTTACGACCAATTTACAACAGCACCTCGATTTAATCATTTATCTAGCAGAATAGAAGGAAAAGCAGAAACTCTTCTTGGCCATAGATATTCATCAAACAAAACTATAACTCTACGAAAAGACATATTAAACTTCGAATTTGGCGATAGACATCCAGAAATCTTATCGAAAATAAAAATTTTAAAAGACAATCAGATATATCAAAAAGCTATTGTGACTCTACATGTTCCAGGTTGTGAATGGATAGAACAAGAAATAGTTTTATACAACGAAATAAAAAGAATAGATTTTGTTAATAGGATAAAAAAAATTGAAACAGAAACTAAAGAAGCAGCGTATTTTGCTTTTCCTTTCAACGTAGAAAATGGAAAAATAAGATACGAAATAACTGGGGAAGATATATCTTTAGATGATGAGTTTGTTCCAGGCTCATGTCATTATATGAAAGCCATACAGAATTGGCTCTCTGTAAGTAATTCAAAATACACTATAATTTGGGGAACCAAGGAAGCTCCTTTGATACAACTAAAAAATATTTATATCCCATATAATCCATTTGAGCCTACTCTCAAATCCGATGAACAAACAACAGTGTATTCATACGCTTTGAATAATATCTGGGATACAAATTTTCCAAACAAACAAGGAGGAGAAATCGAATTTCATTATAGTATAACTAGTCACCAGGGATCTTTTGACCCAATAAAAGCTTATAGGTTCGGCACGCAAATACAAAATCCCTTATCAGGGGTGACCTTTCCATATGAATTGATTAAAAAGAATGTTTCATTCGTATCTGTTGAACCAGAAAACGTTTTGATTTTAGCTGCAAGAAAGGTAAGAGAAAACAGGTTTCAAATTCGACTTCAAGAAATTAGTGGAAAAAATTCATTTGGCACTTTGCGAATACCAAATATCAAAATAAAAAACGTATATGTTGCGAATATGGGGAATGGTGAGTTAAAACCTATAGAAAATAAAGTCGATGAGATCGCCTTTAGTATTGAGAAGAACAGTATTCTAACATTAATATTCGATATATAATTGATTATTTACATCATTTTCTAAAAGGAGGAGATATTTATGAAATTAGGTAGGAACTGTTTGGTAATTTTCTTTTTGTTGGCGTTGAGCATTTCATTCTTTGGGGAACCAGTTGTTATAAGATTCTGGCATACCTACGATGCAGGTGTATCCCAGGAAACAATTAATCAAATAGTCGCAGAATTCAATGAAAGCCATGAAGGAGAAATAAAAGTAGAATCGTTGGGCATATCCTTTTGGGATTATTGGGATAAAATTCGTATAAGCTTAGCAGCAAAGCAAGAACCTGACGTTTTTTTAAATGACCTTGGAAATGTTCCAATGAGAGCCTCTACCGGAGTGTTGTTGGATTTAAGTCCTTATATTGAAAAAGCAGGAATAGATCCTGAAGATACTTTCTTTGAAGCACCCTTAAATATGTGTAAATGGGAAAGTGGCTTGTACGCTCTACCGTTTGAAACAGATGTTAGATTTATGTACTATAACAAAGATTTGTTTGCCGAAGCTGGGCTTGACCCCGACCGCCCTCCACAATCATGGGAAGAACTGTGGGAAATGGCAGATAAGATCACAAAAACTACTCCCCAAGGTGATTATGAGGTACTCGGTTTTAACCCAATATATGGACAATCCTACTTCTGGATGTATGTATGGGGAAACAATGGATCTTTTTTAGACGATGAAGGAAATCTTAAACTGAATAGTCCTATTGTTGCAAAATCCCTTGAGGAATGGAAAGAAATGATCGATCGTTTAGGCTTTGAAAGACTCCAAGAATTCAATGCAACTTATCCTCTTGGTTTAAATGATGCATTCATAAATGGCAAACTTGGAATGGTCATCCAGAATAACACCTTTTTCAGCCAAATAGAAACTTATGCCCCTGATCTCAACTATGGAGTCTTTCAAATACCATACCCCGTGAAACCTGCAAGTTGGTCCAATGGATTTTCTATTGAAGTATCATCTAGAAGTCCCAATAAAGAGGCTGCAGCTGAATTTGCTCTTTATTTACTCAGTGAATATCCTCAATATCTTTTTGCAAAGAACGTTTCTTCCCTTGTAGGGAACCAAAGAGCAGCAACATCTCCGGATTTAATGGAAAATGAACTATGGAAAATAGCTGTTGAAACTTTAGAAATCAGTAAATTTAGACCCTTTGTACTAGAATATCCCCTCTGGTATGAAGATTTACAAACTGCCGTTGATACAGTGTTATACGGTGAATCCTCCCCCCAAAAAGCACTTGACGATCTTCAAAAACGGGTAGAAGCAGAAATAGAAAGATATAGACTTACACATTAGGATCTACTGAAAAAAGTTCTTTAGACTTTTCTTCAAAATACTCGAATTAGGTGCTGTTGGCGCCTGATTCGAGTATTAATAAAAATCGTTTTTATTTATAAGCTTTTGGAGGTACTGAAAAAATGTTAAAAAAAACAAAAAGATCTTTTTGGAAGAAAAAAAGTTCTATGGGTTATTTATTCGCGGCTCCATGGATTATTGGACTTACCTGTTTCATAATAGGACCGATAATCGCTTCCTTTTTCTTAAGTTTCACCACATATGATATGATCAATCCTCCTAAATGGATAGGTTTTACAAATTATAAGATACTTTTTACTTTAGACCCCACATTTTGGAAAGCCTTGGGAAATACTTTCTATTATATGTTTGGATCGGTTTTTTTTAAAGTTTTGCTTGGTTTAATTTTTGCAGTTTTATTGAATAATGCAGCTAAATTTATGGGTATTTTCAGAACAATATTTTTCCTCCCTGTAGTTTTACCTGCAGTCCCCGTAATGTTCCTTTGGATGATGTTGTTTAATCCTAGAAGTGGTTTAATAAACCAAGTCTTAAGTATTTTTGGAATAGATGGGCCACTTTGGTTAAATTCCCCTATTTGGTCTAAGCCTGCTCTTATATTAATGAGTTTATGGGGGATAGGTGGTATCATTGTGATTTTTTTAGCTGGTCTTCAAGGTATCCCGACGGAACTGTATGAAGCTGCGGAGTTAGATGGAGCGAACAAGATACAATTGTTTTGGAAAATAACGGTACCAATGTTAAGACCCATTATTTTTTTCAATTTTGTTACTGGCCTTATTGGTGCATCCCAGGTTTTTACCGAAGCCTATGTGATGACAGGAGGAGGTCCATTAAAATCAACGACATTTGTAAATTTATTGATTTATCAACTGGCTTTTAAAGATGTGAGAATGGGATACGCGTCTGCAATTTCAGTTATAATGTTTTTGATTTTAGTTCCATTGACTATATTCTTGTTTAAAATATATCAAAGGCAAACTCAACTTTAAGGGGCTGTTAATATGAAAAGTCAGAAAAGGATGAGACTGATAAGAAAAATTCTTCTTTATGCTATACTAATATTCTTTAGTGTAATATTTTTGATTCCTCTTTTTTGGATGATTTCCACATCATTGAAACCTGAATCTCAGGTCATGTCCGTTCCTATTCAATGGTTTCCAAAACCAATCCAATGGAAAAACTATTTGGAAGCCGTGAAAGCATTCCCATTCTTTAGATACTTTTCAAACACTTTACTATTAGCTATTTTAAACGTTGCAGGTACCTTATTTAGTGCCTCACTTGTTGCATACAGTTTTTCAAAACTACATTGGAAGGGTAGAGATCAATTATTTTATATAACCATAGCAACGATGTTTATACCTACACAAATTTTAATCATACCTACTTATCTTTTATTTTCAGAATTGGGTTGGGTAAATACTTATCTTCCCTTGATAGTCCCGGCATTTTGCGGAGGAGGCGCTTTTAATATATTCCTACTGAGACAATTCTTTGTTTCAATACCTGATGAATTATTAGAGGCAGCTAGAATTGATGGAGCATCAGAATTTAGAATTTATTCTCAAATTGTGCTACCTCTATCAAAACCCGTGTTGTTGACTGTCTCAATCTTTACTTTACTTTTTACGTGGAACGACTTCTTTGGACCTTTACTTTATTTACACGATCCAGCTAAATGGACTCTTGCAGTAGGACTAAGAAGTTTCCAACAGCAGTATACGACCACTTGGAGCTTATTGATGGCAGCCTCAACTCTTTCGGCTTTTCCTTTAATAATTATATATTTTATATTTCAAAAAAGGATAACAAGTGGTTTCGCTTTAAGCGGGAGTGGTAAATAATGAAAAAAATGATTCTAATTATAATAATCATTGTTCTATCTATAACTTGTACTTTTGGGAAAATTGATAAAGTATTTATAATCCCTTTTAGTCATTTGGATATCGGCTTCACCGATACTCAAGAAGAAGTCTCTAAGGAATATGCAGAGATGGTGGATAACCTAATAGAAATAATGGATACTTTTCCAGATTTTTCCTTTACAATCGAAACTTTTTGGCAATTACAACAATGGTTAGAAACATCTCCAGAACCATGGAAAGTACAAAAACTAGTTCAATATATTAAAGAAGGGCGTTTGGAAATAGGAGGTGCATACGACTCTATGCATACAGGTTTTATGAACTATCTCTCATTATCAGAGACATTTAAGGATTCCAAAAAATTCGCAGAAAAAAATAATTTTACAATAACCACTGCAATTATGAACGATGTTCCAGGATATACACAAGATTTACCAGATATTCTTTTCGAAAATAACATCTCTTACTTTATGACTGGAATAAACGATAAATATGCTCAAGTTCTTCAACTCCCTGCACCTGTAAATATTTTTTATTGGCAAGGCCCAAATGGCAAGAAAATCCTTACTTGGGTAACTAAGGCAAGTTATATGGAGGGAGTCAACTTCAAAAGTATTTCCTCAATAGAAAGTTATGCAAAAAAATTAGAAGACGAAGGTTATCCCTACGATGCTGTGGCTATTTTACTAGCAAAAGACAATGGAGGAATAGAACCAGGTTTGGTTAGTTATCTAAATCTTCATGAAGCTTCTAAATTTTCTGAGCTTGAAATTGTATTTTCAACACCTACCGCTTTTTTTGAATACATGGAAGAAAGATACCAAAGTGTTATTCCAACTTATAAAGGTGATTGGTCAGGCTTTTGGGAAAGTGTAAAAAGCGGTGGCCCCTTTTCATCATCCCTCATTAGATGGAGCCAAGAAATTCTACAGGAAATAGTTTCTTTAGACCTTATAAACCAAAATAATCCTTTGTATGATATTGCAATAAAAAGTATTTTATTATATTCTGAACATACTGCCGCTCCAGGAGCGGGTTGGCCAGGAAATTATACTTTAGAACAAAATTACATTTTTAATAAAACAGTTGTTGATTATGCTTTCACAGCCTATAATACCGTTCTAAATATAATTAATGAACTAACACCAAAAGAACCAGAATCTAACAAAATCTATGTATTTAATCCTGGAAATTCTGAAAAAGAAACATTGTTAAGATTTGAACTAGGTGAATGGGACCCAAACAGTAGAGTTGTTATCAAGCTAAAAGGTGAAGAATATGTTGCTTATCCTTATTCATTAGACTCTATCAATCCATGGGAACAAGTTGCTCAAGGTTACGAAGTATACGTAAAATTACCCATAGGTATTTCAGAAATCAATATTATAAACCGAATTCCTACTACTTATGAAACCAAGAAAACAGAAAGCTCAATTATAGAAAACAATTTTTACACAATAAAATTAAACTCAGATGGAAGTTTTAACGTATTCGATAAAGAATTAAACACTTGTGTAGTTAATAATGGGGGAATAATTGAATATAGTTTCACAAATTCTATTCAAAAACATGAAAGAGAAGAATTAGTAATCGATTCCGTTAAAACTATAAAATATCCTCAAAAGAGTGTTATGATAGCAGAATTCACAGATTCACCTATCACAAAACTTGAAATTATTTTACCTAAAAATGAAAAAAATTTTCTCTTTAATTATTATTTTGATATAAATAAGATTCCTTATGTTCCTTACGATAAGCACTCGATAAATTTTTACTTAAAAATCCCTATAACCCAGGAAGGCACCTTCTCTTATAATGGCCCAGCTTCTCTTGTGAAAGATCCTTACGAATTTCCCGCGTTAAGACCAGAACAAGTTTCTGTTCGAGATTTGGTTGCCGTAGAAACGAAGGATTATACTGTGACCCTTGGAAGTAGGCAAGCTTTCTTGTTTGGTTATAATGAAAAAAGTGGTTACATCGATTGTCTTCTATTAAGACATTATGATGAAGCAGCAACGAAAGATTTAGGGATTACCTCACTTGGAGAAGTTGAACCAGGAAGTCCCAATATTCTAAAGTACTCTTTTTTCTTTTACACAGGGGATAAAATAGATGAGTTTGGAGTTGAAAATTTTTATAAACCACCAATTATTTTAAAATAATTTTTAAAACAATAAGACAAAAAGGAGTTGTTTTAAGTGAATAATCCAACTAACCAAGTAAGAATAAAGAACGTAACATATTTGGGGAAAATTTTTAAAAATAATACATCCAAAGTTTTAGGTCATGACGGTGCTTATTCAATTCCCCTAGAAGATGGAAGATCTTTTTGGACTTTTGGAGACACCTTACTAGGCCCTGAGCTGAAAGGATATGATCCTAAAAAAGAATTGTTAGATGTATGGTTGGCAAGCAACTGGGCAAGCAACAACATAGAAATGATTGCCAATACTGGTTGTTTTACTAATACTAGAAGTGGAGAGGAACTTTTATCTACAAATCCTATATATATAGAAAAAAAGGGTAAAGCAGACAAAATAATACCAATGGTATTAGCTCCCAATAGAGGAAAAAGATACAGACCAATTTGGCCAATGGACGGTATTATGATCAATAAAAAACTCTATATATTTCACATTTTTGTAGACTGCGGCCTTTTTGACATTACTAAAAAAGAGCAACAATTAGATATTAATTTATACGGAGTAGGATTAGCAAAAGCTAATTACCCTTACGTAACTTTTAAAAGAATAAAACCATCTGTTTATCCTTGTCCACCTAAAGATTTATCTAATTATTGTGAATATCCCTATATTTGGTGGAATTGTGAAAGCAACGGGAAAAATGATTCAATACCTGCCTTTGGCACTGCAGTATTAAATAATCCTGTCAACGGATATGTCTATATTTACGGAAGTAAAGTGGAAGAGAAAAATCATGAATTGATTCATGGTGTTTATTTATCCCGTGTACAAACCGATGGTATTGAAGACATAAGCAAGTATGAGTACTATTCAAATGATGGCTGGAGTAAAGCCCCCGAAAATTTGAAAATACTTTTTGATGGGAATGCTAACGAACTTTCAGTATCTTACAATTCTTATTTAGAAAAATACATTACAATTTATTCATATGCAGGAAAAACGGATTCAAAAGATGTTGTTTCTGAAGGAGCCATGGAAGAAATCCATCTTAGAGTCTCAGACAATCCAGAAGGCCCATGGAGCGATCCTATTACAATTTATAAACCTAAGAAATCGTGCCCTTTGGACATTTGCTATGCTGGAAAGGAACATCCCGAATTTAGTGAAAAAGGTGGAAAAATAATCTACTTCACATTTGTAAGCCATCAGAGATACTGGCCAGAATTAGTTCAAATAGAATTTGAATAGAAGGTGAGGAAATTGAATTATTCAAGAGATGATATTAATACAATTCCCAAAACAAATTTAATTTTAGAACCAACGCTGGAAAAAACAGAGGAAGTTGTTGAACTAATAATACAAAGATTTATGACAAAAATGAAATATCCAATATTGGCTTTTGATGGATATATTGGGGCAAATTGGGAGATCGTTTTTAAAATCAAAGAGCTTTTAGAAAATCAAGACATTCAAGTTAAGTTGATAGATAGCCGTTACTTTTATAAGGATCCTAACAATATATGGGAGATTATACAACCATTCATAAGTTTTGATCCTCATTTTGGTAAAATGTTTAAAGGAAAATTAGAAGATTTAATGGCTGAAGAAAAAATAGAAGGTTTTAAAAAGACTATTAATCAAACAAATAATGAAGTTATCATAGTTTATGGTTGCGGTTCAGTTAACAATTATATGAATACTGAGTACGATCTAATATTTTATACCGATGTAACCCATGAAAACCTTTTAAATTATCTCAAAGAAGAAAAACTTTGGTTCATCCCCGAAAATGTTTCTACCGAAAATGGAGTAGCTGATGTTGGAATGTCAATTCAAACATTTAAGTTAACAAGATATATACTTATTCCTATTTTTAACGAACATAGAAGAGCACTCTTAAAGAAAATGGATTTTTATATAGACAATAATAATAGCCTAAAAATTTTACCAAAGTCATCCTTTAAACATCTAATGTTAGAATTAGCACAACGACCTTTCAAGCTCAAACCTTTATACATACAAAGTCCATGGGGCGGGGATTGGATGAGGAGAAAGAGAGGTTTGCCTACTAATTTTAATAATTTAGCTTGGACTTTTGAAGCCGTTACTTCCGATATGAGTTTATTAGTTAATTTTGAAGAAGATACATTTGAAATTCCTTTTGATTCTTTTTTGGCATCGAACCCAAAGACTATCATGGGTGAAAAAGCTTTTAAAAAATATAAATATTTTTTCCCAATCAGAGTTCATTACGATGATAGTTACAATGGAGGAAACATGGCAATTCAAGTTCATCCAGATGATTCTTACGTAAAAAAGTTTTTTTCAGAAAATGTTGGACAACAAGAAGCCTATTATATTGTTGAAACCAAAAATTCTTCGAAAGTCTTTTTAGGACTAAAGAAAGATACAGATTTAAAAAAGTTTTATGAGGAAGCTCTAAAATCCAAAGATAGGAAAGTTCCTTTAGAATATGAAAAATACGTTAATGCTTTTCCAAGCAAACCTGGGGATCTCTTTTTAATCCCTTCTGGAACAATACACGCGTTGGGAAAAGACCAAGTTTGTCTAGAAATAGGGACAAGTTATGGTTATACATTTCATGTCTACGACTATCTAAGGCCAGATCTAAGCGGAAATCTTAGGGAAATTCATCTTGATCATGCGTTTAGAATGTTATCTTCAAAATTACAAATAAACAAAGAACCAAGTAAGTTAAAGCCATTACCACTAATGATTTACAAGTGCGATGACTCAGTTGAATACTTACTCGGCAAGAGAAATGACATGATTTTTGAAGTTCATAGGGTTGATTTTAAGGAAAGATGGGAGGATAACACCAACGGAGATTTTCAAATATTAACATTAATTAAGGGAGACAATCTATTCATTAAACCAAAAAACAAGGTTTTGGGTAGGACAACTCTACAGAATTTAAGAACAATAATTATTCCTGCTTCACTGGGAAATTATGTTCTAGAAAGTGATGAAAGCTGCACGGTTATAAAAGTAACTTTAGCAAAATAATCAATCTTAGTTGGAGGATGATAAAGTGTACGCTGTAACTTTGGATATGGGAGGGACTTACTTAAAATCCGCAATTGTTAATGATAAAGGAGAAATTTTAGAAGGAAGTTTTAATAAAAAACCGTCGAAGTCCAAATGTTCAAAAGAGACAATAATAAATAATATAGTAAATTTATTGAACTTGGAAATAAGAAAAGCATCAGATTTATCTTTAGATATAGTCGGTCTGGGGATTGGAATACCTGGACCAGCGGATTATGAAAAGGGGATACTATATATTCCTCCAAAACTAAATAAATATCATTCCCTATATGGAGTAAATTTAAAAGAAGAAATCGGCAAAAAAGTAGGAATTGAAAATATCATATTCGATTCTGATGCTTTTTTATTTTTGAGGGGTGAAAAATGGATAGGAGCAGCAAAGAATTTTAACAGAGTGATTGGGATTACGCTAGGCACAGGGTTAGGATCCGCATTTATAATTGACGAAGAAATAATTGTAGACAGCAAGATTACTCCCCCCCAAGGTTGGATAGGGGGAATGAAATTCAAAAATGGGATCGTAGAAGATATTATTTCAGCAAGGGGGATCGTTTCCCGTTTTAAGCAATTAAAAAAGGATAGTTCGATTTGTACCGTTGAAGAAATAGCAGCCCTTGCTTCGAATGGAGATAAAACGGCTAAGCAAGTTTTTGAGGAATTGGGAAAAACTTTAGGAGAGGTTTTGAAGCCTATTGCAACAAAATTCAAGCCTGATTGTATAGTCTTGGGAGGTCAAATATCAAAATCTTTCTATCTATTCGAAGAAACTTTAATTCAGGAGTTAAGAGCCTTACCTTTCGATGTTAGAGTGGAAGTTGCAAATTTTATTGAGTTAAGTTCTCTATATGGTGCAGCAAAACTTGTTTTTTCTACTTTTTAAAAAAATAGAATAAGAGTTATATACAAACTTAATCTTCTTCAATATTATACCTAAAAAATACTATTTAATTTAAAATGTAAAATCTTGAAATGTAGTTATGAACAGTTAAATTTTAAAATTTATTAAATTTATTATATAAAGGTGATAAAAATGGATAAAGGGTTTGTTTATGAATCGCTTGCATTCTATAGTGAATCAATGAGAAGGTACATGAAATATTCTATATATCTTCCTTCTAATTATGAATCTGATTTTAGAAAATTCCCACTTGTGTATTTGTTGCATGGTTATAATGGTAATGAACTGAATTGGATCCAAAAAGGCCAAATCGATCAGACTTTAAATTATCTGATTTATAAACAGCAGATTCCTCCATTCGTTGTAGTGATGCCAGATGCAGGAAATAGCTGGTATATAGACTCTTCCGAAGATAACAAATACGAAAGCGCCATAGTTAATGATTTAGGAAATTATATAGAAAATAGATTTGAAGTTAGCTCCGAAAGGGAAAACAGGTTCATTTGTGGTTTATCAATGGGTGGTTATGGTGCTTTAAAAATTGCTTATAAATATCCTACAAAATTTTATGCGGTTGGGAGTTTAAGTGGTGTAATCACCCGACAAATTCCACCCAAGGGAAAAATTGAAACTGTTCAAGATGATAATTGGCCTTTTACTTCAGAAAATTGGGAGAAAGAAAACATTTTTAATTACCTCGACTCTCTTAAACAAAGCGGAGTAAATATTCCTACATATCTTACTTGCGGATATGATGATTTCTTAGGACTTTATTTGGGAGCATGTGATTTACACCATCAGTTACAAATAAAAAATCTTCTTTCGGAACTTCATATTAAAGCAGGTAATCATGATTGGAAATTTTGGAAAGAAGAGATTAAAGAAGTATTAAAATTTTTCACAAAAATTATTGAAATATACTAATATATTAGCTGTGTTATCATTAATTGAAACGCTATCTGGGAGGTCAAAACAAAACATGTTAGAAAACATAACCAAAAAAAAGTTAGAAAATGGATTAAGAGAAGTTAAAAAATTACAAACGCTTAGTATTCTCGAAATTCCACAAATGGAATACTTTGAAGACAAAGAAAGAAGATTTAAGCCTGAATTCAACGGTTCAATAGACTGGAAAAAGATAGAAAAAGAGGAAAAGTGGGGAGGGTACGATAAGGTATTTTGGTTTAAAAAAAATATTGAGTTACCTGAGAATATTGGTGAAGAAAGGCTTTTTTTGAGGGTTTCTTTGGAAAAAGATGGTGATTTAGACGTTATTCCTGACTATCCTGAATCTTTACTCTTTGTAAATGGTCAATTCGTTCAAGGCATAGACAAATACCATAAAGAGGCCCTAATATCTCCAAAGATTGTACAAGGAAATGCATTGAGCATATACTTAAGGTCATGGACTGGCTTGAGAGGGGAATTAAATTATATTTTTTCAGGTTTGGAACTTTACAAAATAGAAAAATATTCACAAAAGTACTATTTCCTAGCAAAGAATATTCTTGACACAATCGATCAACTCGGTGAAAATGATATTGTGAGAGTAAAATTGCTCAATATTTTAAACAAGTCTTACAAAAGAATAAATTTTACAAAACCTCGATCCAAAGAATATTATGAATCAATAAAAGACAGTTATAATTTTTTGCAAGAAGAATTGAAAAAACTAAGAAATTTTAAAATGGATTCTCCAAAAGTTGTTTTGACAGGCCATTCTCATATAGATATGGCATGGCTTTGGACAATTTTACACACAAGAGAAAAAGCACAAAGAACCTTTTCGACGGTTCTCAATCTAATGCAAGAGTATCCAGAATATATATTTATGCACTCTTCTCCGGCATTGTATAAGTTCTTAAAAAACGATTACCCTGAATTGTATGAAAAAGTAAAGGAAAAAATAAAAGAAGGCAAATGGGAAGCAACTGGTGGTATGTGGATAGAATCGGATTCCAATATTTCTCCAGGTGAATTTTTGATAAGGCAGATACTATTTGGGAAAAGGTTTTTAAAAGAAGAGTTTGGAGTTGATTCTAAGGTTGTATGGTTGCCCGATGCATTTGGTTACACATATGCCCTTCCTCAGATAATAAAAAAAAGTGGGATGAAATACTTTGCTACAACCAAAATAAGCTGGAATGAAATCAACAAATTTCCTTACGATACATTTTGGTGGAAAGGCATCGATGGGACTAAAATCTTATCTCATTTTATTACAACGCCTGATAGAAACAATTACTTTTATACCTACAACGGTATGGTGGAACCTTTCACGATAAAAGGGATATGGGATAACTACAAACAAAAAGATATAAATGATGAATTACTTCTTGTCTTCGGTTGGGGAGATGGG
Source organism: Petrotoga halophila DSM 16923 (assembly GCF_002924615.1). Taxonomy (NCBI): domain Bacteria; kingdom Thermotogati; phylum Thermotogota; class Thermotogae; order Petrotogales; family Petrotogaceae; genus Petrotoga; species Petrotoga halophila. The sequence continues at coordinate 16,046 of NZ_JALY01000109.1, forward strand.
GGATGAGGCCCAACATATGAAATGTTAGAAAATTATCAAGCAATAAAAGAAATCCCAGGTTTACCCCAAGTGGAGATGGGAAGAGTAGAAGACTACTTTGAGAGATTGGAAGAAAAAATAAGAGATGAAAATATCCCAGTTTGGGATGATGAGTTGTACTTCGAATTACATCGAGGTACGTATACTTCACAAGCCTTTGTGAAAAGGGAAAACAGAAAATCAGAAGTATTGTACCATAACGCAGAATTTTTAAATTCTATGGCTTTGAAATTATTTAAAGATTTCGAATATCCCAAAAATTCTTTGAATGATGGTTGGGAACTGTTATTATTAAACCAATTCCACGATATTTTACCGGGTTCCTCAATAAGAGAGGTTTATGAAGATACAAGAAGGGATTTTGAAAAGATAAAGGGAATAGCGAACAAAGAGATTGAAAGAGCTATTTCTATGATTTCAAAGGAAATAAAAAGCGAAGAAGACAGTTTGGTATTATTCAACACCACCCCCTTTGAAAGAGACGAGATTTTAGAGCTAGAAAACGGTAAAAAAACGTTGATTAGAGGAATACCCTCTTTTGGCTATAAAAGTATTAAGGTATCCAATTTGGAGCAGAAGCAAATTGTTGAAAAAATGATTGTGAAAGAAGATTACATTGAAAACAGATACTATATAATCGAATTCAACGAAAAAGGGCAGATTAAAAGATTATACGATAAAGAAAATAAAAGGGAAGTATTGGAAGAAGGGAAATTGGGAAACGTGCTACAAGCTTTCGAAGATAAACCTTACTTTTTTGACGCTTGGGACATTTCTCCTTATTTTAACGAAAAGATGAAAGAGGTTACTGATTTAATCGAAGTAAAAGTAGTTGAAGAGAATCCTTTAAAAGGTGTTCTCAAATTCTCATGGAGGTTTTATGATTCCATTATTGAACAGAAAGTCATCGTATACAACCACACAAGAAGAATCGATTTCGATACCCATGTTGATTGGAAAGAGAAGCAAGTTTTATTAAAAACAGCTTTTCCTGTTAATGTAAGGAGCACAAAAGCCACCTACAACATACAATTTGGGAACATAGAAAGAAGTACAACCAACAACACAAGTTGGGATATAGCAAAATTTGAAGTCCCAGCACAGAAGTGGGCGGATCTTTCAGAAGCAAACTATGGAGTTTCCTTACTAAACGATTGTAAACATGGGTACGATATAAAAGAAAACGTTATGAGACTCACTCTTCTCAGATCCCCAATCGAACCCGATGAAACCGCTGATAGAACGGATCATGTATTCATTTATTCTCTTTTACCACACGCTGGAACATGGAGAGATTCGCAAGTAATACAAGAAGCCTATAAATTGAATTACCCTGTAATAGTTAAAAAGATAGAAAAAAACCAAGAAGGAAGTTTCCCTGATATTTTCTCTTTTATCAAGGTCAACGATTCTGATGTGGTAATTGAAACCATAAAAAAAGCGGAAGATGATAACTCTATACTTGTTAGACTTTTCGAAGATAAAGGCAGTCGAAAAAGTAAAGTGGAAATAGAATTTTTTAGGAGTATAAAAAAAGCGGTTGAATGTAATTTAATTGAAGAAGCAGAAAAAGAAACCGCTTTTAAAGATAATAAAATCGTATTCAATATAACCCCTTACGAAATAAAAACCTTTAAAGTGTGGTTTTAATTCAAGCTAAAGGCGGATTTTCTCCGCCTTTAGTTTTTTAAAGCCATTCTCTTTGCACATAATGAGTATGCAACAATTGATGTGACTTTTCGCTTCCCGGCTTTCCCAAATATTCGTTGTATAGTCTAACAATTGATGGATTTTCATGGGATTTTCGAATTATCTTTGATTTGTCAACAACATTTAATGCCTCGATTCTCTTTTTAATCACGTTGAAATCACCATGATGGTACGGTTGGCCACCGCCTCCAACACAACCTCCTGGACAAGCCATAATTTCGATTAAATGTAAGTCTATTTTTCCCGATTGAACGTCTTCCAAAAGTTTTCGTGCGTTACCCAGGCCATAAGCAACTCCAACTCTTAATTTTTTCCCATTAATTTCAACTTCTGCAACTCTTAGAGAGTCATAACCATGGAGCTGTTCAAATTCTA
>NZ_JALY01000129.1:0-13007 GCF_002924615.1 Petrotoga halophila DSM 16923
CCTCACGGGTGGGCAGCGGGGGGAAGGGCGCTAACAAAGATACTTTTCCTCATGGGTGGGCAGCGGGGGAAGGGCGCTAACAAAAACTAAGCATAGCTTACATAAAAACCACAAAAATTAATTCACAAAAAATCTGCTTTTAAAAAGGGTCACAGGGCGGAGCCCTCCCCCCGGGTTTAAGGGACCGTAGGTCCCTCTTCCACGTGGGCGTTAGATAAAACAGCATCATCCTCAATGAAAATGTAATGAAATTATAATAAAAATTTTGTTTTTATAAAAAATTGTGTTATAATTTCAGCGTTTCTTAATTCCATGAGAATATCTCAGGGGAGGGGCTCCCTATGTATATCGACATCAACACCCATCTTTTACCCAATGTTGATAATGGATCACAAACTCTTGAAGAAACGTTAAGAGTATTAAACAATTACAAACAACACGATATAACTCATGTTATCTTTACACTGCACATAAACCATCCAACCATAAAAACAGACATAACAAAAATAAAAGAAAAATACGCAGAGGTAAAAAAGACAATTGAATACAACACCGGTGTAAAAACCTATTTAGCCTCCGAATTATACCTCACTCCACAATATACCGAATTCATTCCCTTCAACGACCACTTTGTGTTTATAACCCTACCAACACAAAAATTTCCATTATTTCTCCTCGACTCAATCTTTCAATTACAGTTGGATGGATACGATATCGTACTACTACAAGTTGAAAAATACGGCTGGCTTTTCGAAATGAAAGAAGTCCTTCACAGGTTAAGAGAAATAAACGTTCATTTCTGTTTGAGCTTTAACGGCTTAAACTCAAAAGCGGCGAAATACTATATTAAAAGAAATTGGATCGATTTTCTGGCAACGAACAACAAAGCCAGCAACAACGAAAAAGAATTCAACCTAAACTTGTTCAAAAAATACTCTTACATAACTGAAAAGGCTTTTGACATCTTGAACATAAGCAATGTACCAGAATAAAACAATTTTTAATATTTGTTTAATATTTAATCGTTAAGATAATGTTATAATAAATCCTGAAAAACCTAACAGGGGGTTTGACTCGAAGATGCGAAAAGCAGCGGTTCACTTATTAGACATAGCGCTCATATTCATTATGAACGCATTCTTATTGAACCTACCAATAGCCATCTCAACAATCTCATCACTAATAATATACCTTGGAATCTACTCCTTTAGAGTCTACGACACCCAAACAATGAAAAGCTACACAGAATCCTTAATAAAAACAACGGTAGGAACTCTCATCAGTTTCATACTCATTTTAATTCTTTACTTCTTTCTCAACAAATACTTCAATAGATACTTTTTCCTGTATAACCTACTATTTACAATAATCATTCTACCTATTTTACATAAAATAGAATACAAAATATACGAAAAAAGCATGCCTGTAAAAAACTACCTTGTAATAGGAAAACAAGAAGAAATAGGCCACATAATGCAAGAAATCTCAGAAAAAACACTACACAAAATCAGGTTTACCCAATACATAAACCCAAATCCAACAACCCTAGATAAAATAATAAAACAAAACGGTCAAACCACTTCCCACATAATCCACGGCATAGTAATAACAGACCCAGAACTAGAAAAATCAGTAAAACCACAAATACAAAACTACAAAGAAGAAGGCATGGATATAGAATATCTCCCAAATATGGCAGAAAAATACCTAAATCGCATACCAATAGAAGTAGCTCAAAAATTCAAAGAATACTACGAGGTTATTTTTAATAATGTAACTGAACATCCTTCAAAAAGATTCCTTGATATAATAATATCGTCTATCGCTTTAGCCATACTCTCTCCCGTTATATTGATCCTTTCTATTATAATACTCATAGAAGACGGCAAACCAGTAGTATATAAACAACAAAGAATAGGATTAAAAGAAGAAAAATTCACAATGCATAAATTCAGAAGTATGAAAAATAGAACCGATCAAAACGAAGTAAAATTTGCGACAGACGAACAAGACAGAATCCTCAAAATAGGTAAAATAATCAGACCAATAAGACTTGACGAGATACTACAATTCTATGATATATTAATAGGTAAAATGTCTTTTGTAGGCCCAAGGCCAGAACAAATCCAGTTAGTTGAAGAATACAACGAACTTATACCTTTCTACTGGGCAAGACACAAATTAAAACCAGGCCTAACAGGTTGGGCACAAATCATGTATAAATACTCAGCTTCTTTAGAAGAAACAAAAATGAAACTAAGCTATGACCTTTACTACATAAAAAACAGAGACATATTCCTTGATTTAAACATTATTATCAAAACTATAGAAGCAGTATTTTGGAGAAGAGGAGCGGTGTAGGTGGGAAAAGAAATAAAAGTATTGCAAATTATAACCAAGGCGGAATGGGCTGGGGCACAAAGAGTAGTGTATGAAATATGCAAGATGGCGAAACAATATAATAATATAAATATGGAAGTTGCTACTGGTGAAAATGGTATATTAGTTGATAAATTAGAAAAAGATTTAGGGATAAAAGTACATGTATTAAAAAAATTGGTTCATCCCATTAACCCATTTATCGATTATAAGGGATATAAAGAAATTAAAAGACTAATTAAAGAAAATAATTATGATGCAGTTCATTGCCATTCTACAAAAGCTGGGATCTTAGGTAGATTGGCTGCAAATAAACTAGGAGTAAAAAAAGTGATTTACACCGTTCATGGCTATTGGCCAATTCTACAGTATGAAGGAATAAAAAGAAAAATAGCTATTTTTTTAGAAAGATATCTTGCAAATAAAACTACGGATTTGGTGTTAATTTCAAAAAGTGATATAGAATTAAGTAAAAGGATGAAAATAGGAAATGAAAAAAAATATAGACTTATTTACAATAAAATAACTGTTGAAAAAGATAAAATAGGAAAGGGTGTGTTAAGGAAGGAGTTAGATGTAGACAACAATATAAAAATTATAGGAAATGTTTCGAGAGTTGATGACCCAAAAAATCCTTTTCTTTTCATTGATATAGCTAATGAATACTTAAAGAATAACAATAATGTCGTTTTTGTATGGGTTGGAGATGGAAATTTAATACAAGAAGCAAAAAATTATGCTGAAAAGCTGAATTTAAAGGAAAAAGTTAAATTCATAGGATTTCGACAAAACGGTATCGAATATATGAAGGATTTTGATTTACTTTTATTGACCTCAAGCTGGGAGGGTGTACCCATTACAATTTTAGAAGCCATTGAACTTAAAATACCAATACTGTCAACTGATGTTGGAGGAATACAAGAAATCATTGGAAAGGATTCTGTTTTTGAAACACCAAAAAATATTTCTGAGTTAATTGATAAAAAACTAAATTCGCATGAAATAATTGAATATAATTACGATAATTTTGTAGATTATATAAAATTGTATGGTATTGATTAGATTGAAAAATATCATGGGGGGGAAATACAGATTTGTATCTTCAAAAAGCAGTAATTACTACTAAAAATATTTCTGAAATTAATAAAAAAGAATTAAGAAAAATAAGAATAATATCAATTTACGCCTTTTTGTCTGGCTTTGTTTTTTTTTTGAGCCATCTTTTGCAGAAATATTTTTTATTTTAACCGTTCCTCTTCTACTTTTCTCTATTAAATTTGATTATAAAACTACAATATTTACAACTATTTTACTCATTTCGGTAACTACAAGTTTTCTTAGAGGTAATTCAATAGGCTGATTCAACCTTAACTATACAATTAGATACACGGTTATAGATTTTTACTTAATCCTTTTATTTTTAGTATTTATATCAGTTATAAAACAAATAAAGAATAAAAATTCTTTAATAAATTCGCTGATGAGATGGTGGACACTCTTGGCATTTATTAACATTTTCACCCGTTTTTTTACAATTGTAACAGGAGTAACAAATTTGGGAGGGGCTAGTGTAATTTCTTTTGGAATAAGGTTCCAAGGATTTTTTAAAGATTCGAACGTTTTAGGACCTTTTCTAACTATACCCGCAGTTTTTTGGTTTGAAAAATATTTAAAAAGTCAAAGAAAAAGCATTTTATATTTATTTATCTCGATAATTTTGATGTTAGGAGTAGTAATGACTTTTTCAAGAGCCGCATGGTTAAATATATTTTTTGCTATTTTTATCTTACTTTTACTTAATGTTAGAAAAATAAATGTAAAAAAATATTTTAGGATGATTAGTTTTGTATTTTTGATTATGTTATTATTAGCTTTACTAATGATTTCTGATGTTGAAATTTTCGGATATCGATTAGGTGATTTCTTTCTAAATAGATTAGGATTACAAAGCTATGATCAAGATCGATTCGAAGCTCAAAAAGCTTTTATTAAAGGAATTGAAAAAGCTCCATTTTTTGGTATTGGTCCTGGTAATTATTCCTTGCTTTCACAAGGTTACGCTACACATATCTTATATCTTAGAATGTTCGGAGAAAAAGGTATATTTGGGTTCTTTCTTTTACTTGTAATAATTTTAGTTAGTTTAAAAAATTTTTGGAAAATACGAAAGTCATATGCATTTTTATTTGCGGGATTTATGGGGACTGTTATTAATTCTCTTTTTATTGATTCGTGGCATTGGAGACATCTTTGGATTTTGTTCACAATTGGATTTTCTTTGACAAATATAGAAACTCAGAAATATATTATAAAGACTTTTTTTCCAAAAAGAGTGGGTAGAAAAAATAAATGATGACTAAAATGTAAAAAATCTGGTATCATCTTCTATGAAACAAATCAAAAAACGATGAGGTGATAGTGGATAAGAAATGAACTATCAAAATTCTTTGAAGAGATACTCTTATTACACATAAAAACAAATATAACTAACGGCAAAATAGAAGGCATGAACTCTAAACTAAGAGGTTTTACTAAAAGAGCTTTTGGATTTAAAACATCAAAGAATTTAAAAATAACTATCTTTATCGCTTTGGGTAAACTTAATTTAACTCCAGCTTAATTACCCACTCTATTCGTGAGAAAAGTACAAAACATCTAAAGTAGTCAGATAGGAGGAGTAAATGTAAAAATGATTCTCATTAATGGAAAATTTCTTCAGCAACAATTAACAGGGGTACAAAGAGTAGCAAATGAAATAGTCTTGGAGTTAGATAATTATAATTTAAATGAAGACATATTTATTATTACACCAAACAATAAGGGTAGCTTGAAACATAGGCCAAAATATAAAAATATTAAATTAATAGAAGTAGGTAATCTGAATCCTTTTTGGGAACAAAAGGAACTATTTTTATATTATTTAAAACAAAAAAGTGATGCAGTTTTATTTTCGTTCTCGGGTGGTTTTCCCATAATGGTTTCACAAGGAATTTATTTCCTTCATGATATTAATTTTAAAGTTAATCCATCTTTTTTTTCTAAAAAATATAGAATTTACCACAATTTAATTGTGAAAAGTTTAAAGAAGAAAAATGAGATATATATTGTAACAAATTCTAATTTTTCAAAAAGGGAAATATTAAGACATTATGATTTTCCTCCTGATAAAATCACAGTTGTCCCTCTTGGTTATGAACATTTTTCTAATATAGTACCCAATTTTGATGTGTTAGACAAGATGCATTTAAAGCAAAAATCTTTTTATTTAACCATAGCAACTCTAAATAAAAATAAAAATTTAGAGATAATATTAAAAGCAGCAAAATATTTAAAGGAAGAAAAATTTGTAGTTGTAGGGAAAAGACCTGAAAAAAAGGTTTTTGGAAATGAGAATACTTTTATTGATGACTTAACCACTTTAAAAAATGTTATCTATACTGGTTATATTGATGATTCTTCATTAGCTGCATTATATAAGAGCGCTAAAGCATTAATTTTTCCATCTTTTTATGAAGGTTTTGGACTACCTGCATTAGAAGCTATTTATTTTAAAACTCCATTGTTACTTTCTGATATACCTGTTTTCAGGGAAATTTTTGATAATATAGCCACTTTTTTTAATCCTTCAAATCCTGAAAGTTTAGTTGAAATTATAAAAAATGAGAAGAACCATTCCCTTAATTTGGATGAAAGAGAAAGGATATTAAAGCAATATACATGGAAAAATTGTGCTAAGGAAATATTAAAAATATACTTTTCTAATTTTAAATAGATTTTTTGTATTGTTCTTTATAATTATTTTTAAATGAGATGATTAATTTTATAGGTATTTTTTATTATATAACTGACAAGATTCTGAAATTTTGGAGGCATGGTAATAACATGAAGGGGCAAAGACTTATTTCTCCATTATTTATAATTCCAATATTATTTAGTTTAGTTTTTTTAGTTTGGATAATTTTTTTCCCACAATTTAAAAACGAAGTTCCAGGATTAGCCACTGTTCCTTTTTATTTGAGTGCTTCTTCGCTTTTTAAATATGTAGTTTTATTTTGTGTTTTTTATTTTTTCATATTATTTGGATCTTCATTTCAATGGTATGTAACCAACAATAAAAATTTAGAATATAATAACGAAAAAGGAAAACTAAGGTATTCTACATTTAAAAATAAAAGTTTTATAAACTATTTATTTTTTGTTTTATTTGTAATTGTTTTTTTACTGGAGATGTATTCGTTAATTGTTATGTTTCAAAATTACAATTTATCCACATTGGTATCGAAAGGGTTTCAGCAAGTTGCATATATAACCTTACAAGATGAAGAAAATATTTGGAGAACATTTTATAATCTTCTACCTATTGTTTCTGCTTTTTACTTCAGGGGATTTTTTCTTGAGCAGAGAAATAAAAAAAACAAAATTATTACATTTTTGATTTTTTTAATCAGCATTAGGCTCTTTTTTTCAGCGGCTAGACAAATCACTTTAATAATATGCTTGATTTTTTTTCTTTATTTTGTTAAATATAAAATTCAGAATAAAATATCGGTAATGAAACTCTTATTAATATTGTTATTATTATTTTTTTTAATAATCTTTAGTGAACTTTTTAGGTTTGGTGTATGGAATTCATCAACAAAAAACATCTCACTATTTTCTATAGCAAACATTAACGATGTAACCAAATATATTATGGTTGCATATATTGGTAAAAATGTAAATAACGCAATGATTTTTTTAGATAGTAAACCAACTTATTCTATGAATTATGCAGGAAGTGGGCTATTTGACCCTATAATTAACTTTTTAGGGCCGAAAGACTTTATCCCTATTCATGATATTGGCCCTCATGGTACAGTTGATTTTATAGGTTTGCTTTGGGTTGGATGGGGATGGTTTTCTATAATTGTGTTAGCTTTATTAGGTTTCTTGATAGGTTTTGCGTATAAGAGATTTATTTTATTTAATACTTTAAGAAGTGACCTTTTATATGCAATTATTTTTCCGGGGATTATATCTATTATTAGGATAAACTACTTCTTTCTCAATTTATTTATATATAGTTTTATTTTGTATATAATAATTGATTTTCTTTTGGATATAAAATAATATTTAAATATACAGACTTACTTCATTCAAATAGCAAAAAGGAGAAAAAAATCATGAAGAAGATTTTAGTGGCATCGTCCTTGCCATACTCCCAATCTAACAGAGGAATTGATATTATTACTGAGGCATTAATAGATATGAATATGGATGTAACGCATCTCACTTTCCCATCTAAAGAGACATTTTTAAAAGACAATAAGAATTTCACACAATTAGGTATTAAAGGTAGGAAAATAGCATATTATGAAAGAATAATGAAGAATTTCCCGAAAAATATTACTCAATATTTCATTAACCAAACTATTAAACCACTAAAAAATTTCAATTTTTCAGATTATGATTATATAATATTAGAATCTGGCAAACCTATTTTTTTAATAGATTTAATCCCTGATAAAGTACCAATTATTTATAGGCAATCTGATTCTGTAAAATATATACTAAGCAGAAACAAATTGTTTCAAAGCTATGAAGAAAAAATCATTGACAAGGCATATAAAATAATTGTTGTACGAGAAATCTTTAAGAATTTGTTAAATGATAAGTACAAGGAAAAAACCTTTGTTATTCCTAATGGCTTTAATATACCTGATGATTATGAAGACTATAATCCTTTTCGTACAAATAACAATATCATTTATTTAGGTTATACAACTATTGACTTTAAAACAGTTTATTATATATGCAAAAATAATCCTGAAATACATATTCACATTATTGGTAGACCGCTAGTAAAAAAGCAAATCAATAAATTAAAACGAAAGTTTTCTAATTTTCATTATTATGGGACTATGAATGCCATTCAATATAATAAATATCTAAAATATTCAGATCTGGCTATCGTACCTTATAAAAAGGATAAAAAATTAGAGTTTATTGGTCTAAACAGTAAATATTTAAATTTTATGTATTTTAAACTCCCTATAGTTTCTTATAAAGTTGGCCAGTTAGATGAATTTAATGGTTCGAAGGTTTTTTTTGTTGAAACCAAAAGAGAATTTTCAATTAAAATTAAAGAGAATATAGGTAAAAAAATTGATTATTCCGAGTCTATAGATTTTAAAAGTCTTTCAAAAAAAGAACTTATAAAAAAATATCAAAGCTTATTTTTAGAAATCTTTTGTTAAAGTATAATATAGGAGATTAAAATTATGAAACTAATCAGTTTAATAGGTGCTCGTCCTCAAATAATTAAAGAAGCGATCTTAAATCAAGAATTTGAGAGAGAAGGAATTGAAGAAATCCTAGTTCATTCTGGACAACATTATGACTTTAATATGTCCGATGTATTTTTCAAAGTTTTAAATATAAAAAAAGCTGATTACAATTTAGGAATAGGTTCAGGAACACATGCAGAAATGACTGGTAAAACAATGATAGAATTTGAAAAGGTAGTACTAAAAGAACGCCCTGATATTATATTAGTGTATGGAGATACAAACACCACCTTAGCTGGGGCATTAGTTGGCTCAAAGTTAAAGATCCCAGTTGCGCATGTAGAAGCAGGTATAAGGCAAGAACCAAAAGACATGCCCGAAGAGATAAACAGAGTACTAACAGACCATGTATCTAAGTACTTATTCTGTCCTTCTAAATTAGCTACTAATAACCTAAAAAAAGAAAACATCACAGAAGGAGTATATTTTACAGGAGATATAATGTATGATCTTTTTTTAAAGATGAAACCATACTTTGATGAAACGATTATCAACAAATTCATCTTAGAAGAAAATAAATATGTAGTAACCACAATACACAGAGACTTCAACACAGATAACAAATCAAATTTAAAAGCTATATTAAAAGAGTTAAACAAAATATCAAAAGAGATAAAAGTTGTATTTCCTATACATCCAAGAACAAAGAAACGAATAGAAGAATTTGATTTAAAACAATACACAAAAAACATCTTAATGATAGAACCTCTTGATTATTTAAGTATGATGGGGCTAGTTCAAAAAAGCCTTTTTGTTATAACAGACAGTGGAGGATTACAAAAAGAAGCGTACTTTGCAGGAAAAAGAGCGATAGTTGTTATGCCAGACACAGGCTGGAGAGAGTTAACTCAAGCAGGTTGGAATGTACTAAGTGAACCTGATAAAATTAAAAATAAGATGGATTATTTAATGAACAACAAAATAGTTTCAAATGTAGAAAATATATACGGAAATGGAAAAACAGGGGAAAAAATAGTAAAATTACTAAACATTTGACAAATACTAAAATAATTGCTATAATCTTTTCACATTGTTCAAAGATTGAACGAAGGGGTTGAATATCATGCAAGATAATGAGATACACATTTTAGAAGAATTAGAAAAGAATTCTAATATAACTCAAAGAGATCTTTCAGAAAAAACAGGGTTATCTTTGGGAATGGTGAATATACTTTTAAAAAAGTTCATTAAAAAAGGATTTGTTAAATTGGAAAGGTTGAACAACAAGAGTTTCAGGTACATATTAACCCCAGAAGGATTCAAAGAAAAAAGTAAAAAGACAATAGAGTATATGAAAATATACTATAGAAGAACATTGTTGATAAAACAAAACATAGAAAGAATAATACAAACATATGGAAGAAATAAAACTTATGTTCTATTTGGGAAAGATAAAGAAATGAAGGAAATAATAGAAGGGATATTGAAAGAGTTGAGGGTTAAATACATAACAGAAAACAATGTTGAAAAAATAGAAAATACAAACGTTGTACTATACTGGAATGTTGAAGATAAAACAAAGCTTGAAGGGTTAAAGTGTGAGTTTTTGATGTATTCTTAATTTTCCAATATTAAAACCGTAATTATATTTGGAGTTGATAAATAGTGAAGGTTCTGTTCCTAACAAATTTGTTTCCATTTCCTCATAATCCTACAGGTGGAATTTTTATAACAAATAGACTTAAAACTCTACAAAGTTTTGATATGAATTTTGATGTTTATGGTATAACTTCTAAAGATAAATTTGGAGTAAAACTTTTAAAAAAGATTTTATCTAAACCAAGTGTAAATGCTACTGATTCTTTTCTTAAAGTCAATGGTGTAAAATACAGATATACAGCTTTTAGTAGAAGTGTAATCGACATTTTTAATTCAAGAGTATTAAAGAAAAGTAATCAAATTAAAGATTCAAAAGAAGTTGCAGAGGATCTATTCTATAAAATCAAGGGTAATGACTTCGATATAATTCACGCACATGGGATGTATAACCAACCAGCTGGGTTAGTCGCTAAAATATTATCTGAAAAGTTAAATATTCCATATGTAGTTACATGCCATGGTAACGATATAAACTTACTAATGCCTAAGGCAAAAGAATTGTATGTAGATGTTTTAGAAAATGCTGCAAGTGTTATTTTTGTAAGTAATGCCCTATTGAATAAAGCTAAATCATTTGGATATGCGGGTGAGAATTCTGTTGTTATTCCCAACGGAATTGAACCAGATATCTTTAAACCCTTGGATAAAGAAAAGATAAAAGAAGAACTGGGGTTATATAAAAAGGTTATCGGGTTTGTAGGGAATCTTGTTAATGTGAAAAGAGCAGATAAATTGCCCGATATTTTTTCTTATATATCTTCAATCTACGATGTTGAGTTTTTAGTTGTTGGAGATGGTGAATTAAGAAAAGGTATTGAAAATGAATGTAAAAAAAGAAAGTTGCAGGTTAAATTTGTTGGAAGTGTCTCTCATGAAGAGGTGCCTTATTATATGGGCGCTATGGATGTTATGATTCTTCCAAGTAGGAATGAAGGATGGCCATGTGTTGTATTGGAAGCACAGGGGTGTGGGGTGGCTGTTGTTGGTAGCAGCAACGGGGGTATACCTGAGGCAATTGGAGATGGGGGAATAGTTGTAGAAGATGGACAAGATTTTGAAAAAAGGTTTGCTGAATCGGTTGTAAAATTATTGGAAAATCCAATTGATGAAAGTTATTTAAGAAAAAGGGCTTTGGGGTTTTCGTGGGAGAACATTGTAGAAAAGGAAATAGAGGTTTATAACGAAGTCTTAAATCGATTTGGAGGAAGTAATGCCTAAAGAGAGAGAATTTATTAAATCTTTTTTTCAATTTTCAATGGGTCAATGGATAGCTGCTTTGATTTCTTTCATCACTACCCCTATTACCACTTGGCTTATTATCCCAGAGGAGTTTGGTAAGGCATCAATGTTCACTTTAGCTTTCAATTTACTTCTCAACGTTGCACTTCTTGGAGCGGATCAGAGCTTTGTTAGGATGTTTTATGAAAGACCTGAGGATAAGAGAAGGGATTTGCTTTGGGATTCTTTACTGCCGAGTTTGAGTATAGGCATTGTGGTTTTTGTTGTAATCGGTATTTTTTGGAGAGAGCTGTCTTTCGTTCTTTTTGGAGATTATAATCATTTTCTTCCAATTTTTTTGTTGGGAGTTACTATATTAGTTGGTATTTTAGAGAGATTTTCTACATTGGCTGTTCGGATGAAAAAAAGAGGCATCGCCTTTTCTACGTTGAGGATAGTGAACGGAGTAACAAATGCGGTTTTTACGATTTTATACGCCTTATTTGTTTCAAGAAGCTTTTATGCAGTTATTGTTGGTTTGTTTTTTTCTCATATAGTTACCGCTTTATTAGCGATCTTTTTTGAAAGAGAATTGTGGTTTGGTAAGTTCAAGGTTAATTTTAGATCGATAAAAGCAATTGTTAGATATGGGCTTCCTTTTGTTCCTACTTTTCTAATTACTTGGCTTTTTCAATCGATAGATAGGTTGGCGTTAAGAAATTATTCTGATTTCACGGAGATAGGTTTGTATTCTGCTGCTTTCAAAGTGGTTGCAGTGATGAATTTAATTCAAGTGGGGTTTACTATGTTTTGGACTCCCGTTTCTTATGAAAGTTATGAGAAAGAGCCAGAGAGTAAGGGGATTTTTGAGAAGACTTCTGTGTTTATAGCTGCTACGATGTTTGTGTTTGGATTGCTTATAGTTGTGTTTAAAGATGTGATTTTTTTGCTTTTAGAAAGCTCTTATAGGCAAGCTTCTGGGATTAGCTCTTTTTTGATTTTGATGCCTATTATGTATACTGTTTCTGAAACGACGGTTGTTGGTATCAATTTTAAGAAAAAAACATATTGGCATATGTTGATAGCAAGTGTGGCAGCAGGGGTTAACGTGTTCGGGAATTTGATGCTTGTTCCTGTATATGGTGCAAAGGGTGCAGCATTTTCTACAGGGGTGTCGTATATAGTTTTCTTTTGTATGAGGACGTTTATATCTAGGAGTTTGTTCCCTGTTAATTACCATTTGGGTAAATTTTTTATTAGTACGTTTGTTTTTGTGATCGTTGCTTTTATAAACACTTTTGTTATTAATATGGTTTTTCAGGTTGTGTCTGCAGTTTTGGGTTTGATTGTTGTGATGTTTGTGTATAGAGATCAGGTGAAATATGTGTTTGATTTGGGGGTTGATTTGATGAGGGAAGTGAAGGAGAGGGTTGCTAGCAGGTGAGAAATTAGCGCCCTTCCCCCGCTGCCCACCCATAAGGAAAA
>NZ_JALY01000159.1:0-4504 GCF_002924615.1 Petrotoga halophila DSM 16923
AAATACATATGCTTATTTCATGGATGATATAGTAGGCTACAAGGGTGAAATGTTACTTATTATACATACTATTAAAGGTGAATATAGTTTTGAAATATTTGGTGGTTGGGTTGCCTTTGAAGGGGCAGAAGAATTAGCTAAAAGTAAAGAAAATCCTTATTTGAAAATGATAAAAGATTTTGGTAATTATATAATTAAAAATTTACAAGCTCTGGAGGATGTTATATGAGCTTTTAAGGTGAAATTTATTTAGTTTTATCGAAGCTTTCCTGTTGCTATGTTCCCCATTGCTAAACTAATTGTGTACCAAGTTTTTTTGATATTGAAATCGTAATTACCTTTGGAGTTGATAAATAGTGAAGGTACTGTTCATAACAAATTTGTTGCCATATTCTCATAATCCTGCACGTGGAATTTTCATAACAAATAGGCTTAAAACTATGCAGAGTTTTAATAGGGACTTCGATGTTTATGGTATTATTTCTAAAGATTCTTTTGGAATAAAACTTTTGAAAAAGATTCTTTCTATACCAAGTGTAAATTCTACTGATTCATTTTATGAAGTCCATGGTGTAAAATACAAATATGCGTCTTTTAGTAGAAGTTTAGGTGATGTCTTTAATTCGAGAGTTTTGAAGAAAAATAATCAAATTAAAGATTCAAAAGAAGTTGCAGAGGATCTGTTTGATAAAATTAGGGGTAATGAGTTCGATATAATCCATGCCCATGGGATGTATGAACCACCTGCTGGATTAGTTGCGAAACTGTTATCGCAAAAGTTAAATATTCCATATGTAGTTACTTGCCATGGTAGCGATATAAACTTAGCGATGCCTAAGGCAAAAGAATTGTACGTTGATGTTTTAGAAAATGCTGCAAAGGTTATCTTTGTAAGCAATGCCCTATTGAATAAAGCTAAGTCATTTGGATATGCTGGTGAGAATTCTGTTGTTATTCCCAACGGAATTGAACCAGATATCTTCAAACCTTTGGATAAAGAAAAGATAAAAAAAGAATTGGGGTTATCTAAAAAGGTTGTTGGGTTTGTAGGTGGTTTAAAGGAAGTAAAAAGGGCAGATAAATTGCCCGAAATTTTTTCTTACATTTCTTCAATCTACGATGCTGAGTTTTTAGTTGTTGGAGATGGTGAGTTAAGAAAAGATATTGAAAAAGAATGTAAGAAAAGAAGGTTGCAGGTTAAATTTGTTGGAAGTGTTTCTCATGAAGATGTACCTTATTATATGAATGCCATGGATGTAATGATACTTCCGAGTAGGAATGAAGGATTTGGAGCTGTTGTTATAGAAGCACAGGGATGTGGGGTGGCTGTTGTTGGTAGCAGTAACGGAGGTATACCTGAGGCGATTGGAGATGGAGGAATAGTTGTAGAAGAAGGAGAAGAGTTTGAGAAGAGGTTCGCTCAATCGGTTGTAAAGTTGTTAGAAAATCCAATTGATGGTAGTTATTTAAGAAAAAGGGCTATGGGTTTTTCGTGGGAGAGTATTGTAGAAAAGGAAATAGAGGTGTATAATGAAGTCTTAAATAGATTTGGAGGAAGTAATGCCTAAAGAGAGAGAATTTATTAAATCTTTTTTTCAATTTTCAATGGGGCAATGGATAGCTGCTTTGATTTCTTTCATCACTACCCCTATTACCACTTGGCTTATAATCCCAGAGGAGTTTGGTAAGGCGTCGATGTTTACTTTGGCTTTCAATTTACTTCTCAATGTGGCACTTCTTGGAGCGGATCAGAGCTTTGTTCGTATGTTTTATGAAAGACCTGAGAATAAGAGAAGAGATTTGCTTTGGGATTCTTTGCTGCCAAGTTTGAGTATAGGCGTTGTGGTTTTTGTTGTAATTGGTATCTTTTGGAAGGAGCTGTCTTTTGTTCTTTTTGGAGATTATACTCATTTTCTTCCGATTTTTCTGTTGGGGGTTACTATATTAATAGGTATTTTAGAAAGATTTTCCACTTTGGCTGTTCGGATGAAAAAAAGAGGTATCGCTTTTTCTACGTTGAGGGTGATAAACGGAGTAACAAATGCAGTTTTTACGATTTTATACGCCCTTTTTGTTTCAAGAAGTTTTTATGCAGTTATAGTAGGTTTGTTTTTTTCTCATATAGTTACCGCTTTACTAGCGATCTTTTTTGAAAGAGAGTTGTGGTTTGGTAAGTTCAAGGTTGATTTTAGATCGATAAAAGCGATTGTTAGATATGGGCTTCCTTTTGTTCCTACTTTTTTAATTACGTGGCTTTTTCAGTCGATAGATAGGTTGGCGTTAAGAAATTATTCTAATTTTACAGAGATTGGTTTGTATTCAGCTGCTTTTAAAGTGGTTGCGGTGATGAATTTAATTCAAGTGGGGTTTACTATGTTTTGGACTCCCGTTTCTTATGAAAGTTATGAAAAAGAGCCAGAGAGTAAAGGAATTTTTGAGAAGACTTCTGTGATCATCGCTGCAGCGATGTTTGTGTTTGGATTGCTGTTAGTTGTGTTTAAAGATGTGATATTTTTGCTTTTAGAAAGCTCTTATAGGCAGGCGGCTGGGATTAGTTCTTTTTTGATTTTGATGCCTATTATGTATACCGTTTCGGAAACGACGGTTGTTGGTATCAATTTTATGAAAAAAACATATTGGCATATGTTGATAGCAAGTGTGGCAGCAGGGGTTAACGTGTTTGGGAATTTGATGCTTGTTCCTGTGTATGGTGCAAAAGGTGCCGCATTTTCTACAGGGGTGTCTTATATAGTTTTCTTTTGTATGAGAACGTTTATATCTAAGAGATTGTTCCCTGTTAATTATCATTTGGGTAAATTTTTCATTAGTACGTTTGTTTTTGTGATCGTTGCTTTTATAAACACTTTTGTTCCCAATATGGTTTTTCAGGTTGTGTCTGCTGTTTTGGGTTTGGTAGTTGTAATGTTTGTGTATAGAGACCAGGTGAAATATGTGTTTGATTTGGGGGTTGGTTTGATGAAGGAAGTGAAGGAGAGGGTAGTTAGTAGGTGAAGGAGGGTGTCGGTAGGGCTTTACCAAGGTCACCGAAATACTAATGGAATACTATATGGGTAAGTGATTTAGTTAATTTTTAGATAAAATATTAGATTGTTGAAAATATACAAGGCGTCTGCATAAGGCGCTTTTTTTATTGGTTTGGGGTTTTATGTTTTCAACTGTAGAACAAAGCTTAGCAAATTCTGTGAAATTTTTGATATATTTTTAGATTGGTAAATGAAGGTGCAATGTAAGTAGGAAATTTGTTGTTAATTATGTAGTAGATACTAAAAAATTTTTTTAGAAAGGATGTGAAACTAATGATTAAAAAAATAGGGAAAATTTTTTTAAAATAGCTATAGGATACTTTTATTGGATACTTGTACTTTTTTGGAGAACGGTTGAAAGATTTAAAAGAAGGTAAAATATTCAAATGTCTATTTGAAATATCAATTTTTTTATAGCTATGGTAGATTGATAATTATTTGATTGAGTTTTTAATTAATCTTTTGATAAATATTATAAATGAGTTTTTTACCACTAAAAACTGATTATTAAGAAAGAATTTATACCCAATCTTTTCACTACCATATAGTATAATCTAATGCGGGGTCATATTTTTTCACCCCGCTTTAGTATTGTTTAAGGGTCCGCCTTTTACAATCATCCTTCTAATACGGCCTTGAAAGGTCAATCAAGTATTGGTGCTTTAAATTTTGCAAATTCTGATGGTATAAGGTTCTATCCAATAAAATATAAACATCAATCTATTTTGATAGAATGTACTATAGATAACGAAAATGGTTTATTTACAGGAACATGGAATTAGTTATTAGTGGTGATAATATGGATGCTGATATGGTATTTTCAATAAAGAATTCTGACCATAATAAAATTTATGTTGTTAGAGATAATAAAATACTTTTTCGATTAAAAATTAAAGAACCAGATAAAGACAAATATGATTCTTATGACGGGGAATTAGATATAATGATGGATGGAATCAAAAATCATCCTTTTGATAATTTGTATTTTCAAAGAGATACTCACAAAGAAAAGTTCAAAAAATCCATTTATAAGGTATCTTGGCATGGATTTAGTTATAATCAAAACGGAAATATAAAAATGCCAGTTATAAATCTCAAAAACCAAAAAAATCAAAAAGATTCAGGAATAAGACATAAAGGTAAAATTAAAAACGATAAATTGTTTCCATTTCCAATTTGTAGCTTATATATTCCTAAAAATTTTTTTGATAATTCAATAAAATTTCAAAAAATTCAAAATGGAATACCTAAAGACAATATAATTAATGTAAAAAAAGATGTTTTTTCTAGGATTGATTTTTTTATTTTGCCAAAAAATTATAGTGTAAATGACTTTTTTATGACATCGGCGAATTTGTTATATTTAATTTCAGATAATACTTTATTTTCTAGAGAATATCATGGTGAAGTTAGTAAACCGATAAAATGTTATCCATACAAATCTTTAAAAATTATCGATC
>NZ_JALY01000221.1:0-4129 GCF_002924615.1 Petrotoga halophila DSM 16923
TGATATGGATTTTCTTATAAAGTTTGCTAAAGAGGCTAAAGAAGCAGGTGCAGATAGGTTAAGATACTGTGACACCGTTGGAATGATGGAACCATTTTCTATCTACGAACATATCAGAAGAATAATAGACGAAGTTGGTATCGATGTTGAGATGCATACCCACAACGATTTTGGCTTAGCTACTGCAAACACGTTAGCGGGAATAAAAGCAGGCGCTAAATACGCAGGTGTTACTGTAAATGGATTAGGTGAAAGGGCAGGGAATGCAGCTTTAGAGGAAGTAGTGATGGCTCTTAAATACATTTACAAAAATGATTTGGGAATAAAGACTAATTTACTAAAAGAAGTTTGTGAATATGTTGCCAAGGCTTCAGGAAGGGTGCTTCCTTTATCAAAAACAATCGTAGGTCATAATGTTTTTGCCCACGAATCAGGCATTCATACAGACGGTGTATTAAAAGACTCAAAAACATACGAATCTTTCTCCCCAGAAGAAGTAGGATTACAAAGACAAATACTTATTGGAAAACATTCCGGGAGGAACGCTATTGTTGCAAAGTTTAAAGAGTACGATATAGATCTAACTCCAGAACAAGCAGAAGAGATTTTAAAAAGGGTAAGATCTCTATCTGTTCAGCTTAAAAGAAGCCTATTCGATAAAGAGTTAATCTATCTATACAATGAAATGAGGGAGGAAAAGATAAAGGATGTCAACCTACAAAACAATATCTGAAAAGATATTCAGTGATCATTTAGGTAGAGATGTGGAAGCAGGGGAAATAGTGATAGTTGATGTTGATTTCATGATGGGGCAAGATGGAACCACTCCATTAGCTATTAAGACGTTTGAAAATGTTGGAGCAAAAAAAGTTGCGAATCCTGAAAAAGTTGCTTTTGTAATAGACCACAATGCACCCAGTCCAAGTGAAAAAGTCTCTGCCTTACATAAGTTGATGAGAGATTTTAGTAGCAATTACGGTACGAAGTTTTACGATATCGGTGAGGGTATATGTCATCAATTAATTCCTGAAAAAGGCCATGCCTTACCTGGACAGATCGTAATAGGGGCTGATTCTCACACGTGTACTTATGGGGCTATTAATTGTTTCTCAACGGGTGTCGGTTCAACAGATTTGGCTATTGCTATGGCGAGTGGTAAGTTATGGTTTAAGGTACCACAAAGTGTAAAAATTGTTTTAGAAGGTTCTCTGCCAACAGGTGTTTATTCTAAGGATGTTGCGTTGTATATTATAAAGAATCTGACCGCCAATGGAGCAACTTACAAGGCTGTAGAGTTTGAGGGCCCAGTTATTGATAATTTATCGGTTGAGGCAAGATTTACCATTTCTAATATGTCAGTGGAAATGGGAGCCAAAGTCGGTTTGATAAAACTTGATGAAAAAGCTGAAAATTGGGTAAAGGAAAGAACTGATAAACCATTTAAAAGTTACGAACCAGATGAAGGTGCAAATTATGAAGAAATATATAAATTTGATGTCAGCGATTTAGAACCTCAAATTGCCAAACCCCATGCCGTTGATAATGTTAGTCCAATTAGTGAAGTTGAAGGTATTCCTATACATCAAGGTTTGTTAGGTACGTGCACTAACGGAAGAATTGAAGATCTAAGAATAGCTGCGAATATCTTAAAAGGCAAGAGAATCCATAAGGGTGTTAGACTTATTGTGGCTCCTGCATCTAAAGATACTTTATTAAAAGCTATGAATGAGGGAATAATTCAAACTTTAATTCAAGCAGGAGCGACGGTAGTTGCCCCAGGCTGTGGGCCTTGTGTCGGTACACACAATGGAGTACCTTCTGATGGAGAGAATGTAATTTCTTCCGCGAATAGAAATTTCAAAGGAAGAATGGGGAACAACAAAGCTTTCATCTATTTGGGATCACCTGCCACAGTGGCAGCTTCTTGTATAGAGGGTAAAATAGCGGATCCGCGTAAATATTTGTGACAATTAATTTTTTGAACGGGAGGATAAATAATGGAATTAAAAGGTTATTCACATAAATTTGGTGACGATGTAAACACCGACTATATTATCTCCGGAAAATACAAATTCAGTACCATCGATATGGACGAATTATCTGTTCATTTGATGGAGGATCTAAGGCCAAATTTTTATAATGATATAAAAAAAGGTGATTTCATAGTTGCAGGAGAAAATTTTGGTTGTGGTTCTTCTAGAGAGCAAGCGCCTTTAGTGATAAAACACGCTGGTATCAGTGCTGTAATAGCAACTTCTTTCGCCCGAATATTTTATAGAAATTCCATAAATATTGGGTTACCTTTGGTTGAAGTTACCACTAATAATATAGATGAAGGTGATTTATTGACTGTTGATCTAGAAAAAGGTGTAGTTAAGAATTTTACCAAAGATGAAGTTTTGAAGATTAAATCTCTCCCCAAAGTGATGTTAAAGATTTTACAAAGTGGGGGTTTGGTTAATTATTACAAAAAATACGGTACCTTAGAATTAATCAATTAGTAGGTGATTTTATGTATACAGTTACTTTAATTCCGGGTGATGGAATAGGTCCAGAAATAACCTCTGTAGTTGTAGAGATTTTTGAACATATGAACGTCCCTATTAGCTGGGATTTAGTAGAAGCAGGGGAGAAGGTAATTGAGAAATATGGAACTCCACTGCCTGATTATGTGATAGATTCGATTAAGAAAAATAAAGTAGCCTTGAAAGGTCCGATAACTACGCCAATAGGTAAAGGATTTAGAAGTGTGAATGTTACACTAAGAGAAAGGTTGAATCTGTATGCAAACTTAAGACCAATTAAAAGTTTAGAAGGTCTCAATAGTAAGTACAATAATGTCGATTTGGTTGTAGTGAGAGAAAATACCGAAGGTTTGTATAAAGGGATTGAATACAAGATTGACGATACAGCTTGTGCCGTTAGAGTGATAACAAAAAATGCAAGCGAAAATATTGCATATTTTGTATTTAAATATGCAAAAGAAAACAAAAGAAAGAAAGTTACAGCTGTTCATAAAGCAAACATTCTAAAGATTACAGATGGCTTATTTTTAGAATCTATTAGAAAAGTTGCAAGCGAATATCCTGAAATAGAGTACGAAGAAAAGATCGTTGACAATATGTCTATGCAGTTGGTATTGAATCCCGAAAAATATGATGTAATTGTTGCTCCTAATTTGTACGGAGATATCCTTTCCGATTTAGCCGCAGGTTTGATAGGAGGATTGGGCCTTGCTCCAGCTGCTAATATTGGCGAGGATGCTGCGATCTTTGAAGCGGTCCATGGAAGTGCTCCGGATATAGCCAATAAAGGTATAGCAAACCCGATCGCTTTATTAAGCTCATCCATTATGTTGTTAGATTATTTAAAACTGAACGAGTTAGCAAAAAAACTTGAAAATGCTATTTCTGCAACGGTTAAAGATATAGATAGTTTAACACCGGATTTAGGTGGAAAAGGTAACATAGAGTCTATGAAAAATAAAATTATTTCATTTTTGGGCTGAATGGTTGGTGATTTTTTTTGAAAAATACAATCAATAAGATAGTTATAAAGGTTGGTAGCAGCTCAATAGCTGATGAGAACGGAATAAATGTTGGTAAGATGAATAAAATCGTCGAGCAAGTGACTGACTTAAAGTTTAAAAGAAAGAAAGATATAATTATTGTTTCATCAGGAGCTATAGCTGCTGGCAAAAGTGTGTTAGGTTACCGTTACAAACCTTATTCTGTTTCTGAAAAACAGGCTTGTGCAGCTGTTGGCCAAGGTGTATTGATCTCCAAATATCGTGATCTTTTTGCAGTTAAAAATATTAAAGTGGCACAAATACTTTTAACGGCTGACGATTTTTCTAATCGTCAGCGTTATTTAAATGCATACAATACCATGAATGCACTTTTAGAAAATGATGTGATACCTATTGTAAATGAAAACGATACAATAACGACAGATGAAATCAAATTCGGAGATAATGATGTTTTATCTGCTCAAGTAGCAAGTTTGTTGGAAGCAGACTTATCGATCATTCTCTCAGATATTCCAGGATTGTTGAAAGATTTAGGTAACCCGAAATCACTGATCAATATTGTTGAAGAAGTTACTCCTGAGCTTGAAAATCTTGCTAATG
>NZ_JALY01000292.1:0-2238 GCF_002924615.1 Petrotoga halophila DSM 16923
TTGCTATGGCGAGTGGCAAGTTATGGTTTAAGGTACCACAAAGTGTAAAAATTGTTTTAGAAGGTTCTCTGCCAACAGGTGTTTTTTCTAAGGATGTTGCGTTGTATATTATAAAGAATCTGACAGCCAATGGAGCAACTTACAAGGCTGTAGAGTTTGAGGGCCCAGTTATTGATAATTTATCGGTTGAGGCAAGATTTACCATTTCTAATATGTCAGTGGAAATGGGAGCCAAAGTCGGTTTGATGAAAGTTGATGAAAAAGCTGAAAATTGGATAAAGGAAAGAACTGATAAACCATTTAAAAGTTACGAACCAGATGAAAGTGCAAATTATGAAGAAATATATAAATTTGATGTCAGCGATTTAGAACCTCAAATTGCCAAACCCCATGCTGTTGATAATGTTAGTCCAATTAGTGAAGTTGAAGGTATTCCTATACATCAAGGTTTGTTAGGTACGTGCACTAACGGAAGAATTGAAGATCTAAGAATAGCTGCGAATATCTTAAAAGGCAAGAGAATCCATAAGGGTGTTAGACTTATTGTGGCTCCTGCATCTAAAGATACTTTATTAAAAGCTATGAATGAGGGAATAATTCAAACTTTAATTCAAGCAGGAGCGACGGTAGTTGCCCCAGGTTGTGGGCCTTGTGTCGGTACACACAATGGAGTACCTTCTGATGGAGAGAATGTAATTTCTTCCGCGAATAGAAATTTCAAAGGAAGAATGGGAAACAACAAAGCTTTCATCTATTTGGGATCACCTGCCACAGTGGCGGCTTCTTGTATTGAGGGAAAAATAACGGATCCTCGAAAATATTTGTGACAAATAATTTTTTGAACGGGAGGACAAATAATGGAATTAAAAGGTTATTCACATAAATTTGGTGACGATGTAAACACCGACTATATTATCTCCGGAAAATACAAATTCAGTACCATCGATATGGACGAATTATCTGTTCATTTGATGGAGGATCTAAGGCCAAATTTTTATAATGAAATCAAAAAAGGTGATTTCATCGTTGCAGGAGAAAATTTTGGTTGTGGTTCTTCTAGAGAACAAGCGCCTTTAGTGATAAAACATGCTGGTATCAGTGCTGTAATAGCAACTTCTTTCGCCCGAATATTTTATAGAAATTCCATAAATATTGGGTTACCTTTGGTTGAAGTTCCCACTAATAATATAGATGAAGGTGATTTATTGACTGTTGATCTAGAAAAAGGTATAGTTAAGAATCTTACCAAAGATGAAGTTTTGAAGATTAAATCTCTCCCCAAAGTGATGTTAAAGATTTTACAAAGTGGGGGTTTGGTTAATTATTACAAAAAATACGGTACTTTAGAATTAATAGATTAGTAGGTGATTTTATGTATACAGTTACTTTGATTCCGGGTGATGGAATAGGTCCAGAAATAACCTCTGTAGTTGTAGATGTCTTTGAGCATATGAACGTTCCTATTAGTTGGGATTTAGTGGAAGCTGGAGAGAAGGTAATTGAGAAATATGGAACTCCTCTGCCTGATTATGTAATAGATTCGATTAGGAAAAACAAAGTAGCTTTGAAAGGTCCGATAACTACGCCAATAGGTAAAGGATTTAGAAGTGTGAATGTTACACTAAGAGAAAGGTTGAACCTGTATGCAAACTTACGACCAATTAAAAGTTTAGTGGGCCTCAATACCAAATACAATAATGTCGATTTGGTTGTAGTGAGAGAAAATACCGAAGGTTTGTATAAAGGGATTGAATACAAGATCGACGATACAGCTTGTGCCGTTAGAGTGATAACAAAAAATGCAAGCGATAAGATTGCATATTTTACGTTTAAATATGCAAAAGAAAATAAAAGAAAGAAAGTTACAGCTGTACATAAGGCAAACATTCTAAAGATTACAGATGGCTTATTTTTGGAATCTATTAGAAAAGTTGCAAGCCAATATCCTGAAATAGAGTACGAAGAAAAGATCGTTGACAATATGTCCATGCAGTTGGTATTGAATCCCGAAAAATACGATGTAATTGTCGCTCCTAATTTGTACGGAGATATCCTTTCCGATTTAGCCGCAGGTTTGATAGGAGGATTGGGTCTTGCTCCAGCTGCTAATATTGGCGAGGATGCTGCGATCTTTGAAGCGGTCCATGGAAGTGCTCCAGATATAGCCAATAAAGGTATAGCAAACCCGATTGCTTTATTAAGCTCATCCATTATGTTATTAGATTATTTAAAACTGAA
>NZ_JALY01000189.1:0-1563 GCF_002924615.1 Petrotoga halophila DSM 16923
CTTTAGGGGCTGATTTAGTTATAAATCCAAAAGAGCAGTCGGTAGTTGATGAAGTGTTTAAAATAACCTCTGGATTAGGAGCAGATGTCTTCCTTGAAATGTCAGGAAATGAAAACGCTCTGAATGATGGTATAAAATCATTAAAAAGCACAGGAGTGGCATCCATCTTAGGGGTTTATCCTGAAAGCAAGGTAAAGTTTGAAATGAATACCGCAGTTTTTAAAAATCTTACTATTCACACTATTACCGGAAGAAAGATGTTTGAAACGTGGTATATGGCTTTAAACTGGCTAAAGTTCCATAAATTGGATTTAAGTAAAGTTGTTACACATGAATTTGACTTTGAAGATTTTGATTATGGATTTTTATGAACAATTGAAAGAAGATTTGAGAAAACTCGATGATTCTGGTTTACTTATCACTATAAGAACACTTGAAAGTGCACAAGGAGCTTGGATCAATATCAATGGTAAAAAGGTTTTAAATATGTGTTCTAACAATTATTTGGGTTTGGCAAGCAACGAAAGGCTCAAAGAAGCTGCTATCAATGCCGTTAAAAGCTGGGGCGTGGGTCCAGGAGCTGGGACTATGAAAATTCATGAAGAATTAGAAAAAAAACTAGCGGAATTCAAAAAAGTAGAGGCCACCCTTGTTGTACAATCCGGATTCAACGCAAATCAAGCAGTTATTCCTACGATAACAAACGAGGAAGATGGGATTTTATCAGATGAACTTAATCACGCAAGTATAATAGATGGGGTTAGGTTGTCAAAGGCAAAAAGATACATATGGAAACACAAAGATTTAAACTCTTTGGAAGAGCAACTGGTTAAAGCTCAAAAAGATAATTGTAGAAGAAAATTAATTATAACTGACGGTGTTTTTAGCATGGATGGGGATATTGCACCCCTTCCAGGAATTGTGGAACTAGCTAAAAAATATAATGCTTTAGTAATGGTGGACGATGCACATGGAGAAGGAGTACTAGGAGAAAACGGTAGGGGAATAGCGGATCATTTCAATTTGACGGACGAAGTGGATATAGAAATTGGAACTTTATCAAAAGCCTTTGGAGTTGTGGGTGGATTCATCGCAGGCAAAAAGGTATTAATCGATTATTTAAAACAACAAGCAAGACCATTTCTATTCTCTAGCTCTTTGTCGCCATCAGAAACCGCTGCAGCTTTAGAAGCAACAAAAACACTTTATGAATCTAACAATTTAGTGAAAAAACTTTGGGATAACGCGAAATATTTTCAAAGTAAGATAAAAGAAATGGGTTATAATATCGGAGGTACTGAAACCCCTATAACCCCTGTGATGATCTACGATGAAAAGAAAACAAAAGAATTTAGCTCAAAACTATATGAAGAGGGCATTTTTGCCTCTAGCATAGTTTATCCCACCGTTCCAAAAGGGAAAGCCAGAATAAGGGTAATGATAAGCGCTTTACACAGTAAAGAAGATTTAGCCTTTGCCTTAACCAAATTTGCAAAAATAGGTAACAGTTTTGGTATTCTATAAATTGCTGTGTGATTTTTAAATTTTTATGATATAATAATG
>NZ_JALY01000135.1:0-17613 GCF_002924615.1 Petrotoga halophila DSM 16923
ACAAATTTAATACAGGGAGGAGCTTGAATGAGCAAGGATACCCTCAAAGATAACGTTGAAACCGTTGACAAGGAAGCTGAGATTTCAATAATTGGAAATCCTAACGTTGGAAAGACTTCTCTATTCAACCTTTTAACGGGCACAAAACAATATGTTGCCAATTGGCCAGGGGTTACAGTAGAGAAGAAAATAGGAAGTTTTAAGTATAAAGGTAAAACCTTTAAATTAGTTGATCTTCCAGGTGTTTACACCCTTTCAGCTAAAAGTGAAGATGAAAGAGTTGCTAAAGATTACTTAATAAGTAATACTTCAGAGATAGTAATTGTCGTAGCAGATGCCTTGAACTTGGAAAGTTCTATGTTTTTATTGTTTCAACTTATAGAAATAGGCGTGAAGACTATTTTGGTTATAAACTCCGTAGATGAAGCTCGAGAAAAAGGACGAATCATCGATCCATCCCCGATTTCCAAAACTTTAAACATCCCTGTCATATTGACTTCCGCCAAGACAGGTGAAGGTAAGGAAGAACTTTTAGAAGAAGCATATAAGCTTTCAAAAGAAAAAAATCTTACAAAAAAGAAAATAATGTATCCAGAAGAAATAGAGAATTTTATCAATTTTTTTCAAGACAAAGTTTCAAAGTTTCCTAAAATAAGTTCAAAATATCAAAATTATATAGATAGTAGTTGGTTACCAATATATTTTTTAGAGTTTGGAAGTGAAGATTTAGAACTTCCCCAAGATTTTTTGACTGAGTTAAAAGAAAATTTTGATATAGAAGATCTTAAAAACAAATATTTAAATTGGAAGTTTAATTTCATTTCTTATCTAGTTAGTTCTTCGATAATAAAAGAGGGTATAGACTGGTCTTTGAGAGATATTTTAGACCACGTTTTTACACATAAGATTTTGGGAATATTGATATATGTTTTTGCTTTGTTTGCAGTGTTTTCTCTAACATTCAGCCTCGCTCAACCGTTATCGGATTTGCTGGATTCGGCTTTTACTTTTTTGGGTAATTCTATCAGCGAATTTGTAACTATTCCTTGGTTGGAATCACTACTAGTTGATGGGGTTATAGCTGGCGTTGGTGGTGTTTTAGTTTTTATTCCACAGATTTTTATCTTATTTTTCTTCTTAGGATTCTTGGAAGAATCGGGATATTTACCAAGGGCGGCCTTTTTAGTTGACAGAATTGCCAGGAATTTTGGATTAAGTGGTAGATCTTTTATGTCTATTATTTTAGGTTTTGGTTGTAACGTTCCAGCCATTATCTCTACTAAAACGATTGCCAATAAAAAAGAAAGATTGGCTTTAATTCTTAGCCTTCCCTTTGCATCGTGTAGTGCAAGGTTACCCGTTTACATTCTTTTAATAAGTGCATTCTTTTCAACACATGCAGCCACTATAATGCTGCTAGTCTATTTATCGAGTATAGCGTTAGTCTTAATATCCTCAAAATTTTTACAAAGATTCATTACCCAATCAGAAGATATCCCCTTCATCATAGAACTGCCGAGGTTTAGGATGCCTACTTTAAAAAATTTATCCATTTATACATGGAACAGAGGAAAGCACTTTTTACAAAAAGCTGGAGGCATAATTTTAATAGCCACCGTACTAATTTGGCTTTTATCTTTCTTCCCTAATTTTGGAACAGATATAAACAGTAGTTTTGCCGCTTCTATAGGGAGAGTGTTTGAACCTTTAACCAATCACTTGGGATGGGATTGGAGAATAAACACCGGCTTGATTTTTGGTGTCGCTGCAAAAGAAATAGTTGTGTCTTCCTATGCCACAATTTTTAATGTTGGAGAAGGCTCTTTAACCTATGCCTTACAAAATGCATTAACCCCAGCATCTGCTTTAGCACTCATATTCTTCGTTATGGCTTATATTCCTTGTTTTGCAACGTTAGCCACGATTAAAGCGGAGACAAATGGGTGGAAATGGGCTATTTTTAGTTTTATTTACACCACTGTCGTTGCTTATCTTATAGCTAATTTGGTGTTTTTTGTGGGAGGTATTTTCCTATGAAGCACAAAAACTTGACACTTTCTTTGATAGCAATATTATCGATTATTTTCATGTTGCTAAATATACAGAAAAACTTTTTCTACGTCTTTTCTTTTTTTGTTATATTCTTAATTTCGATCTACGGTTTTTCTAATGATAATAGAATATGGTATCATAAATCTGCTCATATAATAGTTTCTTCTTTTATCGGTCTATTTCTTTTAGCTTATGAAATCTTGGATATTTTGTTCACTATGCTTGCGGGTGAATTTTCTGAAATAAATTTAAATATTTATGTTATAATCTTTGGTATACTAAGCATAATCATATTCTTTTTAGAATTGAGGTATCTAAGAAAAAAAAGAAATGAAGCATTGAATAAGGAGGAACGATAAATGTTAAAAGATATATTAAATAATGATTTAAAAAAATATATGAAAGAAAAAAATACCCTTGCTTTAAATGCGGTTAGATCGATAATATCAGAGATTAAAAATAAAGAGGTTGAAAAAGGTTCTGAATTAACAGAGGAAGAAATAGTCCAGTTGATAAAAAAACAAATAAAAATGAGAGAAGATTCCATTGAACAATTCGAAAAAGCAGATAGGAAAGATCTTGCTGAAAAAGAAAGAAAAGAAGTTGAGATCTTGCAAGAGTACCTTCCTGAGCAGCTTTCTGACGAAGAATTGAGAAAAATAATAGAAGAAACTATAAAGGAAGTTAATGCAACATCAAAAAAAGATTTTGGCAAAGTTATGAAATTAGTAATTCAAAAGGTTCAAGGAAGGGCCGATGGAAAGAAAATAAGTGAAATACTGTCGACACTTTTAAATTAACATATAACTAATATGTGATATAATAATACTAGAAAGAATTTCTTTGGAGGTGTTTTTTGCAGTGCTCACAATAGTTTATTCGGTGTTATTATTAGGGATTTTAGGGTTTGCTTCCGGTACTTTTTTAGCATTTGCTGCAAAAAAATTTGAAGTAAAGGAAGATCCAAGAGAAGCCATTGTTAGAGCGGTATTACCCGGTATAGATTGTGGATCTTGTGGTTATCCTGGATGTTCAGCCTTCGCAAAGGCATTTGTCAAAGGTGAGGTTGGAAAAGACGGTTGTGTTCCTGGCAAATCTCAAGGTGTCCCAGAACTTTTGGAGAAAATATCTAAGATGTCTGTTGACGAATTGAACAAAATATATGAAGAAAGCGGGGAAGACGATTCTAAAATTTTAAAACTACTAAAACAAAATTAAAAAGGGGGGATCAAATTGATCGATCCTATATCCTCTCAACAATACAAGCCCCTTTATCTAAGTAGTTTTGATTATGGAAGTGATCAACTTCCACACACGAGTAGTCAAAACATTAACCAGAGTCCTACAATGTCCAAGGAAGAGATGGAAAAACTTTTATCTTTTGTAATTTACAAACAAACTGGAATTTCGATGAAATTAGTTAGAACCGTTGGTGAATTGTATCAGGGTCAAAATCTAGATGTTTTAACGTAAGTAAAATTTTCATAATTGCGGGCCAAGATTGCCCGCAATTTTAAATAAAGGAGGATTTTCCTTGTATCCAAAGGTTTACGCTTACTTAGAAAGGATTCAAGAAAATGCAAGATTTTTAAAATCATTGTGTACTGATTCGGGTGTAGAAATAATAGCTGTCACTAAAGTAGTTTGTGGTGAACCTACAATAGCTCATGCACTTAAAGAATGTGGAATTGAAATACTGGGTGATTCAAGGATTCAAAACATAAAGAAAATGAGGAATTCTGGTATAAAAGGACCTTTTATGTTACTTCGCATACCCATGATCTCTGAACTTGATGATGTGGCAAATCATGTTGATTATACTTTAATAAGTGACTTAGAGATAAGTAAGAAATTGGGGAGTGTTTCTTCTAAGTTCAATAAGAAATCTAAAGTCATCTATATGGTTGACGTGGGTGATCTGAGAGAAGGAGTTTGGTTTGAAAAAGCTGTTTCTGAGGTTTCAAATGCCATTGATATAGAAGGAATAGAGATTGTTGGAATAGGCACAAACTTAGGATGTTTTGGTGGAGTAATCCCTGATGAAACTAATATGCAAAGGCTCGTAAAAATAAAGGAAGAAATCCAAAGAGAAACTGGAAGAACTCTAGATATAATCTCCGGGGGAAATACCGCTGCCTTACCTTTAATTGAAAAAGGAAGTTTACCAAAGGGTATAAACCAATATAGACTAGGCGAATCGATCATCTGTGGAATGGACGCAACTAACAACCGCAACGTTCCAGGGACAAGGCAGGATACGATAATCTTGGAAGCAGAAATTGTGGAATTAAAAGAAAAACCTTCCGTCCCCTACGGCAACATTGGTTATGATGCATTTGGTCGTAAACCAAAATTTGAAGACAAAGGTAATAGAATAAAAGGCATTTTAGCTGTGGGAGAACAAGATATTAATCCTACAAGTATGTATCCGTTGGATGACGATATTGAAATACTCCATGCAAGTAGTGATCATACGATCGTAGACTTAACTGAATCTAAAGTGAGGTATAAAGTAGGAGATAAGATAAGATTTAGGTTAGGTTACTCCTCCGTTCTGAGAGCCTTTACAAGTTCTTATGTTGAAAAGGTGATACTTTAATGTTTGCTTTTGTAAACACTCTTTTCGTAATAGCAATGATCCTTTTTATAATTTCAACGGTATTTTTATGGAGATCTGCTAAAATGATAAGAAACGGTAGTAAAAGTTCTGATGAAGACGTAAAAAAAATGGACAAAAAAGGACTGGTAGGCCTTTTAATAAGTGTTGGAATTTTTGTTTTATCTTATTTTTTGAGCTTATTAGTTTGATCGAGGTCATCTACCCCACGGCTAAAGCCGGGGGCTTGCGATGAGTAGCCCGGAGATGACCAGCCTTAGCTCTATCAGGGCTACGTTATTCAGGTCATGACACCTTGGGGTGCGAGGCCAGCTCCAGGCTCTGTCGTCCAACATTAAACAGGCATACGGGGTTGAAGCCAGTGTGCTTGGACGTAAAAAGCCTGAATAACCTTGGCGAGGCAAACATTACCCTGCAAAGGAGGCTCAGTAAATGAGTAAAGTATTCGTGCTTGACACTAAGAAAAGGCCGCTCCTGCCCTGCCACCCTGCTAAGGCCAGGATACTACTGAAGCAGGGGCGTGCGGCGATATATAAACGTTATCCCTTCACGATTATTCTAAAACAGGAAATTGCTAATCCCGAAGTACAGCCACTAAGGCTAAAGATTGACCCGGGGAGTAAAGTAACTGGCCTTGCAGTGGTTAATGATGCTACCGGCGAAGTTATCTTTGCCGGGGAACTTCACCATCGGGGTGAGCAAATTAAAGCGAAGTTAGCTACCCGACGGACCTTGCGGAGAGCGCGGCGTAATCGTAAGAAGCGGCACCGTGCCCCAAGGTTTCTAAATCGCAAGAAGAAAGACGGCTGGCTACCGCCTTCGTTGCAAAGCCGGATAGCGAACGTATTAACCTGGGTTAATCGCATAAGGCGGTATTGCCCCATCCAATCCATTACGGTGGAATTGGTAAAGTTTGATTTGCAAAGGATAGAAAACCCAGGAATACAAGGTATTGAGTACCAGCAGGGAACCCTTTACGGATATAAGATCAGAGAATACCTATTAGAGAAGTACGACCACCAGTGTGCTTACTGCCGGGGTAAAAGTGGCGATAGCGTGCTTGAGGTTGAGCATGTCGTGCCGAAGAAACCCAGGCATGGACCGGCTGGTACAAACCGGGTGAACAACTTGGTCATAGCCTGCGAGACGTGCAACAAAAGCAAGGGTAATTTGCGACCTGAAGAGTGGCTCAACTACTTACAGGCTTCTACTAATTCCCTTGATCAGGAACGAGCCAAGAATCTGCTGCAAGTTTTACAGCAGCTAGAGCAGCCTCTCAAAGACGCAACTGTTGTCAATACCATACGATGGATACTGTTTAAGCGGCTGAAAGAGTTAGAATTGCCGTTAGAAGCCAGTTCTGGAGGGAGGACGAAGTATAATCGAGTGCAGATGGGATTGCCCAAAGCCCACTGGATAGACGCGGCCTGTACAGGCGCCAGCACTCCCGAGCATATTAATATTGATAAAGTTGTTGTTTTGGAGATAAAAGCTACTGGACACGGTAGACGACAGCGGTGCAGAACGGATAAGTACGGGTTTCCTATTCAACATGCACCCAGAGCAAAAACTTACTTGGGGTATCAAACGGGAGATATAGTTAAAGCAATAATCCCCAAGGGAAAATATGCCGGTATCCATATTGGTCGCATAGCTATCAGGCATAAACCCAGTTTTAAGCTGATTAGATTTGATGTGCATCCTAAATATCTACGGTTGTTGCAAAAAGCAGACGGATATGAGTATATGCTGAGAGAAGGAAGCAACGCTTCCTCCCCAGGCGTAAACTCCGGGGCTCCTGGCGTCGCATAAGGATGGTGGATACAAATGGAACTTACTTCTTTTACCCCTCCTAATAGTAAAGAAGCCGAAGAGTCGGTCATAGGTAGCATCTTTTTAGACCCTTCCATACTTCCTGACGTGATTGAAGAGGTAAGATGGGAAGACTTTTACTACGAAAATAATAAAATAATATTTAAAGTTATGGAAGAACTTTTTGACAAAGGGGAACCTGTTGATACCGTATCTGTCATTGAAAAACTAAGAGAATCCAATCTTTTACAGAAAATCGGTGGAGAAGATACAATAATTTATTTAGCTCAGGTTGTCCCAACAACGGCTAATGTGATGTATTACACCCAAATTGTAAAAGAGAAAGCCCTTTTAAGAGCTTTAATAAACGCATCTTCGGAGATAGTTGATGCCGTAAGAAATATTGGAGATGCTCAAGAAGTTTTAGAATATGCAGAAAAGAGAATATTTTCCATAGCCGAAGCCCGTGCAACCAGAACATACGATCTTTTATCCAACGTAATGCATGATGTTTTTGAACAGATAGAAGAATTGAAGAACAGAGCTCAAAAAGGCGAGGGAGATCTCGTTACGGGGGTTTCTACTGGATTCAAAGCTTTAGACAGGATGACTTCAGGATTTCATAGATCTGAGTTAATTATCATCGCCGCTAGACCATCCATGGGTAAAACGTCTTTTGCCGCAAATATTGCAACTAACATGGCTTTACAGGCAAATGTTGCCGTGGCAATCTTTAGTTTGGAAATGTCGAAAGAACAGTTAGCTAACAGAATTTTATGTTCTGAGGCAAAGGTTGATTTACACAAGGTTAGAACTGGACAAATTTCTGATGAAGAGTGGGAAAAATTAGTACAAAAAGCAGGAGAATTATCGAAATCAAGACTTATCTTTGACGACGAACCAGATCTAACTCCCAGAATGCTGAGGGCTAAAGCAAGGAGAATGAAAAGAGAATATGGTATAGAAGTAATTTTTATCGATTACTTACAATTGATGACTTCTAGATCTAAAGGTTATGAGAGCAGACAACAAGAAATAACAGAGATATCAAGATCCTTGAAATTACTCGCTAGAGAGTTAAATATCACCGTCGTTGCTTTGTCTCAACTCTCCCGTGCAGTTGAACAAAGAGAAGATAAAAGGCCTCGTTTAAGTGATCTCAGAGAATCAGGAGCAATTGAGCAGGATGCGGATCTCGTTATGTTTTTGTATAGAGATTCATATTACAAAAGAAAAAAAGATGAGCCTGGTAAAAATACTTTAAATGATGAACATGAAGCAGAGCTGATTGTAGGAAAACAAAGAAATGGGCCGGTTGGAACCATAAAATTAACTTTCAATCCAAAACTTGCAACTTTTTACACCTCTGATAGAGGATATGAGTAACTGTAAAAATAAGATTTTAATTTAAAGGGTTGGAGGGGTGCTGAAATAAGTTTTAGCTTTTTTAAAAAGTGTATGACGTTTTTAGAAATAAGATTTTGATTTAAAAGGGTTACAGGGCGGAGCTCAGTTTGCGTCAGTGTGCAAACAATGTTTTTAAATGATTTTGACCTTGATGTGGGGTTTTTAAGGGACTGCAGGTCCTTTCCTTAGAAGGGTGGGAAGCGGGGCGAAGGGGCGCTGAAACAAGTTTTAGCTTTTTTAAAAAGTGGAATAATCTATTGAATGGAGGTAAAATATGAATGAAGACAACTTAGAAAATCTAATATTGGAAATAATAGATAAAAAGCCTATGATACAAAAAGAACTCTACGAAAATCTAAATGCATTTCAAAAATC
Organism: Petrotoga halophila DSM 16923; assembly: GCF_002924615.1. NCBI lineage: Bacteria > Thermotogati > Thermotogota > Thermotogae > Petrotogales > Petrotogaceae > Petrotoga > Petrotoga halophila. The sequence goes on from NZ_JALY01000135.1 coordinate 8,264, forward strand.
GGAAAAGACTAAAATCAGAAGAATACTAAAAAAACTCCTAAATGAAGGAAAAATAATTAAAGATTCACAAAACAGATACAGAAAATTAGATGAAAACATGGCTGTTGGAACCATCGAATTCACCAAAAGTGGAAATATGGCTTTTGTACAATGCCCAGATGGAAGCGAAATTGCTGTGAAGGTTGAAAATTCTGGAATCAGTTTGCATAAAGATTTAGTTTTAGTTGAAATAATAGGTAAATGGCGTGATTTAAAAGAAGGTAGGGTAGTTAGAATATTAAAAAGAGGGTTAAAATATGTGGTAGGTGAGTTCGTAAGAAAAGGGATCTTTGGATTCGTTATACCCATTGATGGAAAAATAAATACGGATTTTTACGTAGCTCCGGAAGGTGTAGGAAAAGCTAAAAACGGACAAATAGTGAAGGCAAAAATAACAAAGTACCAATCTCCCACAAAAAATCCAGAGGTCGAGATAGTAGATGTCCTTGGTGACAAAGATGACCCTTCCATAGATTTGCCTATAGTGATCTTCAAGCATGATTTACCTGAGCCAGGTTACTTCCCTCCAAAAGTGGTACAAGAGGCTAAAGAACTTCCAAATAAACTTTCTGAAAATGAAATTAAGGGAAGAAAAGATTTTAGAAAAGAAACTATATTTACTATCGATGGTGATACGGCAAAAGATTTTGATGATGCCATTGGTATAAAAAAGTTAGATAACGGTAATTATTTACTCGGGGTACATATAGCAGATGTATCTCATTATGTAAAAAATAACAGTGCTCTTGATAGAGAGGCATACAAACGAGGTACAAGCGTTTACTTAATCGACACCGTTATCCCAATGCTTCCCTTTGAGTTATCCAACTGGATATGTTCTTTGGTTGAAGGTGAAGATAGATTGACAATGTCCCTACTAATGGAAATTGACCCTTATGGAAACTTGGTAAACTCAAAAATATATAATGGAGTGATAAGAAGTACCAAAAGATTGACCTATAGAAAAGTTAATGAACTCCTATCTGACAATTGTAGTGAAGAAGTAAAAAAAGAAATAGGCTTTTTAAAGCCAGATCTTGAGATGATGAAAGAACTGATGGAAATACTTGGTGCAAAAAGAAAAGAAAGAGGCTCGATAATTGACATTGAAAGCAACGAAGTATACTTTGAATTCGATGAAAAAGGCTATGTAAAGGATATCATCCCTGTGGAAAGAGGCATATCGGAAGAAATGATCGAAGAGTTCATGGTTTTGGCCAACGAAACAGTTGCTTCATACTTTGATGTTCAAGGCTTACCTTTTATATATAGAATCCACGAAAATCCGGATCCTGATGTATTGCTTCAATTGCGAAATTATCTGGATATGTTGGGAATAAATGTAAAGTTTCCTCAAAATATTCATCCGAAGGTCCTACAGGAAATATTGGAAAAAACAAAGAATCATCCTTTAAGTAAAAATATTCAGATGATGCTTGTTAGGTCTATGAAGAGGGCATTGTACTCTGAAGAAAACGTGGGACATTTTGGTCTTGCTTCATCATCCTATACACATTTCACATCACCAATAAGAAGATACCCTGACTTAGTGGTTCATAGATTGCTGAAAGAGTTCATCAAACATAAAGGAACCCTTTCAAAGAAAGAAATAAAGAAGTATTCTGAAATGCTTCCTGAAATAGCTAAAAATTCTTCTGAAATGGAAAGGGTCGCAGACCAAGCTGAGTGGGATCTAATAGATATGAAAAAAGTTGAATACATTTCAAGACATATAGGAGAAGTCTTTTGGGTTTACATAACAGGCGTCACGCGATTTGGCTTATTCGTAGAAATACCCCAAAAGATGATAAGTGGATTGATACATATATCAGAGCTGAGCGATGATTATTACATTTACGATGAACGTGACAATACGTTGAAAGGTGAAAGAACCGGCAATGTTTATAGAATTGGAGATAAGTTACAAGCCAAAGTGGTAAGAGCAGATAAAATTGGAACGGAAGTAGATTTTGTTCCATATACGGAAGATGATTTTGAAAAATTGAAAAAGGAACATCCTCATGCCAAAATAAAAGTTAACAAAAAAAATAAGAAAAAAAAGAAAAAATCGTAATTCATTCCCAAATCTCTGGTTCAACCTGTAGATCGACGTTGTATTTATCTTTTACAATACGTTTTACATACTCAATTAATGAAATCACATCATTGAAAGTAGCGTTACCTTTGTTGATTATAAAACCTGCATGTTTTGTTGATATTTGAGCCTCGCCTATGGAAAAGCCTTTCAATCCTAAATTTTCTATCGTAGTACCCACAAAAAAATCTGGTTTTGGGCGTTTGAATATACTTCCCGCAGATGGTAAATCGATTGGTTGTTTCTCCCATCTGCGGATTGAAAAATCTATCAATTTACTTTTGATCCTTTTAAGGTCATCTTTTTTTAGTAAAAATTTAGTGGATAGAAGGACGAAAGAACCTTTCTGGAGAATACTGGTTCTATAACCAAACTCTAAATCACATTTATTTAAAGTCTTGATTTTTCCATCCTTTAAATCGAGTACCGTTGTTTCCACAACGACATCCTTCATCTCACCATCGTAGGCTCCTGCATTCATGTAAACTCCACCGCCTACACTTCCTGGAATGCCACATGCAAACTCAAGTCCAGAGTATCCATCTTCTGATAGCAAAAAAGAAAGAGCAGATAAAGACATCCCGCTCTGTGCTTCTACAATCAAATCCATATTATTTTTTTCTTCAAAATTCATTTTATTTAAGTATTTCGTGGAAAGTACCACAAATTTTAAAGGCTCATCACTTACGATGAGGTTGGTTCCTTGACCTATAATTCTGAAAGGAATGTTCCTTTTAACTAATTGCGATAAAGCATTCACAAAAGCATTTAAAGTTCTAGGGAATAAGATATATGGAACAGACCCTCCTATTCTAAAACTCGTATAATATTTGAGAAATTCATTTTGTCTAATATCGCATCCATCTGTGTACAAACTAAGTTTAAGATCTTCTGAAATCATTGAATACTCCTATATTAATTATGCGTACTCTTCTTTATAATCCGAATTCAACTTTTCTAACCACTCAGGTTCTTTTCCATAACCGAACATATCCATCAAATCTCCACAATGTTTTTGAAGTATCTGCGCTTTCTTTTTATCCCAATTTTTCCAATGTGGTATCTTATATTCATCCGATGCAGAATTTATTTTTTTCTTTAGAAAAGAAGGTTCAAAAGCATAATTTCTGCTGAATCCATCATCAAACTTCGTGGAAAATTCTAATAGATCAATAAAATTCTCTTCTTTTTTCTCACCGAGGAATAAGTCTTCGTATCGATATAATTTGAAATTCTTTTTATTTTTCATAGATTCTAATACCAAAGTATTCAGTTTATTATAATACCAGGCAAACTTTTCAAATTTACTCATGCTATTCCATTTCATCGAGTAGGGATCGTCTTTGAAATGGAAAGCTCTCATACTCATTCCTAAAAATGAAAAATCAACTTTACTATACAATAAATAAACAGGGGAACTTATAGCTGAACGGATCCATGTTCTTGGATCCCTTATAATAAACACGACTTTACTATTAGGAAAGACCTCTCCCAACAGATCAATAACTCCGTGAAGATGGTTACTTGATTCGACGTACAAGCTTTCTTTTGTTTCCTCCAAAATCTGTTTTCTCAAACCTTTTATATACTCTTTAGCCTTTTCATCGGTTATTTTTCTTCTTCTCCTATAAGTGCTCAACTTGCACATAGATTTAGAAGGCAAAAACTGCCCTACGGTCATTTGATAAAAGCCGAACCTTTTTATATCATCTCTCCATTTTTTTAGATCTTTAATAAACACATTCGCAGGTTCATGGACCGCATAACAATCTTCAACCATTTTTGATAAACTTTTTGCAAGGAATCTCGTACCTGTTCTTCCGGTTGAAGTGATAAATACACAATGTTTATCAAAAACATTATCCACCTCATTGCCTCCTTTCACAATTATAGGGCATCTATTCTTTTTAACATTTCTCTTAAGGATTCAGGATTGGTATATAATATACCTTTAATTCCTACTTCTTCGGCAGCCGTTATATTCTCAATAATATCATCCACAAAAAAGGTTTCTTCTGGGTTCAAATTATACCTATTAAGCAAAAGTTGATAAATTTCCTTTTCGGGTTTCAATAGCTTCTCCTTGTAGGAAATAATCATTCCATCAAAGATATCAAAAAACGAGTATTTTCTTCTTATATAATTGAAGGCTTCTTCATGAAAATTAGACAATATGAAAAGTTTGTTGTTTTCTTTCAATTCAGGGAGAATTTCTATATTTTCGGTTATTGGATGAAGATAATTCTTCCATTCTTGGAGCAATTTATCTATTTCTTCTTTTAAATTAGGATTTTTCTCGATGAAAATCTTTTTGGCTTCCTCAAAAGACAAGGTCCCCCTATCCAATTCTTTCCATATACTTGTTTTAAAAACAACCTCTTTTAACTTCCTTTTTATAAGCGGATCTTTGAATAGACCATCTAAAATCTCATCCGGACCGAATTTAAAAAGGACATTTCCCAAATCAAAAACGAGATTTCTCAAAAAAATTCCTCCCACTTTACTTTTTACCCTATCATTGAATTTTATCACAAAAATATTAAAAGAGTAAAAACAAAGATAAAGTAAGATTTTTTACTGTTAAAGACCCCATATTTCTTCAAAGGTATGAGGGGTTTCACAATATTCACATATTAACTGATTCTCTTCGTTTCTAATGAAAGAAACCTGTACGTTTTCGTTGTTTTGAGGGTTGGTTATACAGTTTTCGTTTTTACACCTTAACTCTTCGAAACCGTATATAATAGGCGGTAAAGAAATTCTGTATTTTTCTTTGACTCTTCCACCTTCAATAATATTTACAGTTGTATTTGGAGATATAGCTGAAAGCTTTTTTATATCTTTCTTTGATAGATGAACGTCAGGCAAACTAATGTAGCCCTTTAATCTACCGTCTGCTGATCTAAATATTCCGTCTGCACTATCAATATTATAAAACTTTAAAATCTTCCTTATTTTCATGATCGTCTCGTATATCTTTTCTGGGTTTTGTCCTTTGGCTATGTGATCAATTACCGTTCCATTTTCAATCGGCTTGATCCCTCTTTTTCCTTCACTTAACAACCCTTTTTTACCATCTTTTATCGGTGCGGGGATAATGAAATCCTCTTCATTAATTTCAACACCTTTAATTGAGGTATCAAAGGGGGCGGTTAAAGCTCCGCCTAACATAGAAAGTAAGATTATCCTTGTCCAATATCCGTTTATTGCCTGTTTTTCCCATCCATTAAGCGGTAAGGGGTCCAAGAAGGTTGGAATAGTGGGGTAAGTTTTGTGACGAGGGAGAGGGTGATAAAATTTTACGTTTTCGGAAATAAGGGGGAGAAATTCTTTTGTAAAAGTCACACTTTTTCTCAAAATATGTTCTTTTTCTAGAATATCTTCCCCCATTCGTTCTAATTGAAGCCTTGTGAAATACCAAATATTTGCTTTTTTACCTTGTTTTAGGTACTCTTCTATGGAAGAGAAGATTCTAACGTTGTACCCTTTTTGCTTCATTTTGCTAATATAGTGTTTTGGCATCTGTAATTCTTCTGGCGCTATCAAATCAACCTCCACATTTTTAAATATTTTTAAACCTTCAACTTTGGAATGGACCGTCCTTCCATGAAGAAGATCACCAATGAGAGCTATATGAATATACTCGTTGCTGAAATCCATCTGTTCTAAAAATGTGAATTCATCTAAAATCTCTTGAGTAGGATGTTCGTGCTTACCATCTCCCGCGTTTATAAAAGAAGGATGTGGTAGGTTATGCCTTGAAGCAAATTCTGACACCTTCTCGTCTAGTAACTTACAAGTACCTTCCAATTTTGATCTGATAATGAATATAGAATAATCTGAATAGCCAGTTAACATGTTGAAGGTATCTATATAACTTTCTTTCTTATTAAATGAGGAGTGTTCGGATTCGAAGATGTTGATTTTAGCGTTTTTGTGGAATTTAGAAGCATTAACGAAGGATTCTTTGGTTCTGGTACTTGGTTCGAGGAATACTATGTAAATGCCTGTTTGGTTTTTTATTTGAAACTCAGTAAGATCTTCTTTATTTGCCCATTTTGCTTTTAGCCTTTTTGTTTGGTTGTAAAGAAATAACTGCTCTTCAACCGTTAAATCATTCATAACCGTTAAACTTCTCCCTAAAAAATCATTTTTCATATGAATCCCTCCCAAGTAATTTCTTTTCTACTCTCTCTAAAATTCTAAAACCTCTTTTAGTAACCCTTCGCCCCGCGACCTACCCAAATTTCTCATGAGTTTAAGCAAAATTACTTTTTGTATTATACCATTTTTTTGTAATATAAACAATATTGACAAACACAATATACAGTGGTATGATATAAAATATAGCACAATAAATTGAGTCTTTTGTAAATTAACTTGATACATAAATATAAGGGGGTTGAAAAATATGGATTTAGATTCTATCAAAGACAGTTTGTTGTTGAAACCCGTAACTATAAAGAAAGGTCCTGAAGGGGATTCAAGGAAAGAGAATTTAATTAAAGAACAGAAAAAACGCAGCTTACACAATTATTCAAATGCAGAAAAAATGAGTTTTGACGTAAAAAAAACGATAAATGAATACATTAAAAAGGAAGATTGGCGAACCAACGAAAATTCAAACACTACTTATTCCTATCCGGGTTTGTACTTACACTTAGCAGGCAGCGCTTTGGCAAATTATGTGTTAAATGAAATATACCCTTCAGAAATATCACAGGCTCATTCATCCGGCGCTTTACATATTCACGACTTATCCCATGGTCTAGTCGCTTACTGTGCAGGGTGGTCACTCATGGATCTAATAAAGAAAGGTTTTGGAGGTGTGGAAGGAAAAATTAATGCCAAACCTGCCAAACACCTATCTGCCTTAACTGGGCAAATGGTGAATTTTTTGGGTGTTATGCAAATGGAATTTGCAGGTGCTCAGGCTTTTAACTCCGTAGATACTTTACTTGCGCCCTTTGTGAGGGCAGATAAATTAAGTTATGACGAGGTGAAACAGTTCATTCAACAAATGGTCTTCGCAATGAACGTACCTTCTAGATGGGGATCACAACCACCTTTTATCAATTTTACGCTTGATTGGACAGTTCCTGATGATCTAAAAAATGAACCTGCAATTGTTGGCGGAAAGGAAATTGGAGTATACGGAGATTATCAAAAAGAGATGAATATGGTGAACAAAGCCTTCTTGGAAACTATGATTGAAGGAGATGCAAATGGCAGAATTTTTTCTTTCCCCATCCCAACTTACAATATTACCAAAGAATTTAATTGGGAAGGTGAAAATGTTGATTTATTGATGGAAGCTACAGCCAAATATGGGTTACCCTACTTCCAAAACTTCATCTCAAGTTCATTAAATCCGGGCGATGTAAGAAGTATGTGCTGCAGGTTACAACTCGATCTAAGGGAATTAAAAAATAGAGGTGGAGGACTTTTTGGCTCAGCAGATAAAACAGGTTCCATAGGTGTAGTAACAATCAATCTTCCTCGAATAGGGTATATTTCTAAAACCAAAGAAGATTATTTTGAAAACTTAAAATCGATGATGGATTTAGCGAAAACTTCTTTAGAAATAAAAAGATACGTGGTAGAAGAAAATCTTTCCAAAAATCTTATGCATTATACAAAAGTTTATTTGGGACATTTCAACAACCATTTTTCAACCATAGGAATAATAGGAATGCATGAATCACTTTTAAATTTCATGGGAAGAGGTATTGAAACCACTGAAGGAAAAGAATTTGCAATAGAAGTTTTGAATTATATGAGATCGGTTTTGAAAGATTATCAAGAAGAAACTGGAAACCTATACAATCTAGAGGCGACACCTGCAGAGGGAGCATCTTATCGGTTAGCGAAAAAAGACAAGCAACTTTATCCTGACATAATAACTTCAGGTGATAATGAACCGTACTACACAAACTCGACATCTTTACCAGTAGGAATCACCGAAGACCCATTTGAAGTACTTGAACATCAAGCACCTTTGCAAACTTTATACACATCCGGTACAGTATTACATATCTTTTTGCAGGAAAAACCCCAAGCAAGTACTTTAAAAACTTTTATTAAAAAAGCTTTTAGTCAATACCCTGTTCCATATATGACCATAACGCCAACTTTTTCCATTTGCGAAACCCATGGTTACATTGCAGGAGAACATTTTGAATGTCCCATTTGTGGCAAACCTACCGAAGTTTATTCAAGGGTTGTTGGATATTACAGGCCTGTGAAAAGTTGGAATAAAGGAAAACAGCAAGAATTCAAAGAAAGATTGGAGTATAACGTATGAAAATCGCATCTATGCAAAAAGTAAGCTTTATTGATTACCCGGACAAAATAGCTGCCGTGCTATTTTGTCCCTATTGTAACCTAAGATGCCCCTATTGTCATAATCCTGAATTAGTTTTTTTCGCAGGCCAATTGGTTGACGAAGAAAGTATATTTTCTTATTTGAAATCAAGAGTCGGGATTTTAGAAGGGGTTGTCATCACCGGAGGAGAACCAACTCTACAAAAAGATATAAGAGATTTTATCATTAAAATAAAAGATATGGGATTTTCGGTAAAGCTTGATACCAACGGACACAATCCAAAAGTTTTAATTACGGTTATAGATATTGTAGATATGATAGCGTTAGACATGAAAACCAGCTGTCAAAAGTATAAAACTATCGGTGGAAATTGTGTTATACTAAAAGAAAGTTTGAATCTACTAAAAGATTTCAAAGGTGATCTAATCTTAAGAACCACACTATACCCACCCATGACAACAAAAGACGATTTAGAAGAAATGAAATCAATTATACCAGATGATTTAAAATACTCAAACTGGATGTATAATGAATACAGAGATATTAAAACCCTTGAAAAATATATAAAAGAACACAACGAAGTAACAAGGTAACCCGCGATCAAAAGCTATTCCCCTGCTGGGTTAGGGACCGCAGGCTCTTCCCTAGAAGGGTGGGGAGCGGGGCGAAGGGGCGCTATATATAAAGTTTTAGAATTTCTAAAGACGGTAATCAAAAATAAAAACGGAGGTAAAATTATGAAACTCGTCAGATTTCAAAAAGATGGAAAAATAAGTTACGGCGTGTTGGAAGAAAACAATATAAAAGTTATTAACGGCGATATCTTTGACAAATTCACAGTTACCGATAATGTCTACACCCTCAATGAGGTTACGTTAAAGGCTCCTTGTA
>NZ_JALY01000046.1:0-5980 GCF_002924615.1 Petrotoga halophila DSM 16923
GAAGTAGGTATACACACTGAAGCGTGGAAAACAGTTATGGATGATTTTCAAAAAGAAACAGGGATAAAGGCAACTATTCAGCAATTCCCTTATGCAAATTATTTTGATCAGCTGATGTTAACCTTTACCTCTGGAAGAGTCGATTTTGATGTACCTTATGTTTCAATGCTTTGGTATCCTGCTTTAGCAACTGCTGGATATATATACCCCATAAACAAGATAGAAGGATACGAAGAGTTAAATTTAGAAGATATTTCCGGTATAGAAAACGCCTGGCAAAATGGAAATCTGTATTTCATTCCGTATATGAATGAGTTGGGAGGTGTAGTTTACAGGACTGATTTGTTCAACGATCCTAAGGAGAAAGCGGCTTTTAAAGAAAAATACGGGTATGAACTAACTCCACCACAAACGTTGGAACAATATAAAGATATAGCAGAATTTTTCTATAGACCTCCAGAATTATACGGTGTAACTCTCATGGGTCAAAGAAGTATATTCCTTGCCACTCATTTCATGCAAAGATTATGGGCAAGAGGTGGAAGTCTTTTAAATGATGAAATGAAACCTGTTTTTAATTCCAAAGAAGGTATTGAAGCTTTGGAAGAAGTGGGTGAAATGTTTAAATACGCAAATCCTGCTGCAAAAACCTATGTATTCCAGGATGCTTTGACAGAATTCACACAAGGAAGAAGTGCTATGGCTGAACTATGGACAACAGCTATGCTTTACACAGAAGATCCAAAAACTTCAAAAGTTGTTGGTAAATCATCCTTTGTTGGATTCCCAAGACCAGAAGAATTGAAAGATGAAAAATTACCAATGTTGTATATTTCATGGGGTTTTACTATCTCCTCTGCAAGTAAGAATAAAGAAGAAGCCTTAGAATGGATAAAGTTTGTGACTGAAACGCAAAATGAAGTAAATGCTGCTCCTTACGGTAACATCCCAGCGCGTTTTTCGTCTATAAACGATCCAGAGTTGAGAGAAAAATTTCCATGGTTGGAGGGCTTTTCAAAAGCAATGGAAAACTCTATCCCAACTCCTATGGTCCCGCTCATTCCGGAAGGAAATTCCATAGTAAATAATTATATAGCTCCTGCGGTATCTGAATATCTAAGCGGGTCAAAAACGGCCGAAGAAGCTTTGAATGAAGCTGCAGATGGTGTTTTCCAACTATTGAAAGATCATGGTTATTATTATTGAATCCAATAAAGCCCCGTTTTAACGGGGCTTTACTCTAAAGGAGGTTTTGTTGATTGCAGCCTAAGAACAAATTAAATAATGTTGGATATGTTTTACCCACACTTATTTTCATAATATCAATTTTTTTGATTCCTATTGTATATACTGTAGTCATTTCTTTCTTTAATTGGAATCTGTTAAGACCTGATTTAGGAATAAGTTTTGTAGGATTACAAAATTATACAAGAGCTTTTAGAGACTCTTTTACCTGGGAAACAATGGGAAGAACTTTCTACTTTGTTATAGTTTCAGTTCTTTTGGAACTAATATTTGGTTTTATAATAGCTCTTTCGCTAAATACAGAATTTAAAGGTTGGAAAGTTGTTCAATCGATAATTTTAATTCCTTTCATGATTGCTCCAGTTGTAGTCGGATTCGTGTGGAAATTTATTTTAAATCCTGATTACGGTCCTTTACCACAACTTTTAATGAACATAGGATTTGGTTCAATAGCAGAAAATCCATTGTTAGCAAATCCAAACTCTGCCATGTTCATGGTCATATTAGCGGATGTTTGGGAATATACCCCTTTTGTTACTTTAGTTTTATTGGCTGGTTTAAAAGCTTTGCCACAAGAACCATATGAAGCCGCATATGTGGATGGAGCTTCAGCTATTCAAAGATTTTTTTATATAACTCTACCTTTACTACGACCCTCAATCATGGTTGCTATTGTAATTAGGACGTTAACGTCTTTAAGAGTATTTGACACCATTTTTATCATGACGGGTGGTGGACCAGGTTCTGCTACAGAAACACTTTCTTTTTATGGTTATAGAACTGCATTTCAATCATACCAAATGGGATATTCGTCAGCGATTAATCTGATCTCATTTTTCTTAGCGATTGTTTTTACTTTAATCTATATGAAAATATTAGGGTGGGATAATAATGAGTAAAAGTAAAATTATAAAAGTATTGTCATTGACAATAGTAGTTATAGCGTTAATTTGGACGCTTTATCCCCTTATGTGGATTCTTTTTTCATCCTTTAAAACACCTATTGATCAGTTCACAATTCCACCAAAATGGATCCCAGAAAATTTCACTTTAAGAAATTATAAGATTTTTTTTAGCAACACGGAATTCGTAAGAGCCTTCTTCAATAGTATTATAGTTACCGCCTCCTCCACTATTTTAGCTCTAATTCTTGGTATACCAGCAGCTTATGGATTGGCTCGTTTTAAATGGAAACATGCAAGTCTATTGTCATTTATTATACTGTTAGCACGTATGACTCCACCGATTGTTATGGTGTTACCTTTTTTCTTAATTTCTCGCATTCTAAATCTATCAGGAACATACATCCCTATTATCATTGCTAGTTCTTTTTTCAGCGTACCTTTTGCGGTGTGGATGATGCAAGGCTTTTTTTCTGAAATTCCTGAATCACTAGAGGAAGCTGCTATGATAGATGGGTGTACAAGATTTGAATCGTTGAGAAAAATAGTTCTTCCTTTAGTATTACCAGGAATTTCGGCAACTTCGATATTATGTGCACTCGTATCATGGAATGAATTTTTATTCGCCTTAATTTTAACTGGTCAGGAGACCCGAACACTGCCAGTACTTGTGAATATGTTTGTAAGTGAAAAGAATGTTGATTGGGGGGTAATGAGCGCTGCTGCGTTGATCACTGTTATACCCATGATAATCTTCGGACTACTCGTTCAAAACAATTTGGTTAGAGGGTTAACTGCAGGAAGTGGAAAATAGGTGTTTTTATCCCCCCTCAGATCCCCTTTCTTATGTTCAGTTCACTAAAAACTCATCTTTTAACCATCAAAGTAAGGAATTTGCCTACTGGATAGGGGAGCTTTTTAAAGATACTTTTGGTTGCTGCGATATTTGCTATTCAGCGGAGGCAATTGCCTCAATCTCAATTTTGACATCTTTGGGCAGTCGAGCGACTTCCACAGCACTACGGGCGGGATAAGGTTCAGTAAAGAATTCCTGATAAACTTCGTTTATTGCTGCCATTTCATTCATGTCCTGGATAAAAAGGGTGCATTTAACTATTTTATCCATACTTAAACCCGCTTCTTCCAGGACTTTTTTAATGTTTGTTAAAGACTGCCTGGTTTGATCTTTAATATCACCACTTACTAGTTCGCCTTCAGCCGTAAAAGGAATTTGACCACTTGTTATAAGCAGATTTCCGATTTTAATAGCCTGAGAATAGGGGCCAATTGCAGAAGGAGCATTTTTTGTCTTGATCGCTATTTTTTTACTCATTTTTTATCAACCTCCTGATGTTGTAAAATTGCTCTCTTTAGAATCTCTTCAATCATGCCACTTTATTCTACTGGTTTTAACCTGCCAGTGAAATGTCTAAGGATTTCTGGTTCATATGTGAATTCTAATCCTTTGAGTGAGTTAGATATATTTTTTACAGCTAATAATCCTTCAGCAACATAATCAAGGTGAGTGTAAGTGTAGACTCTTCTTGGGATAGCCAATCTTAAAAATTCAAAAGGAGATTCAAGTTGTTCACCGGTCTGAGGATCACGCCCCATCATTAATGATCCAACTTCTACACCACGAACTCCAGACTCTAAATAAAGTGCGTTTGCCAATGCTTGAGCTGGAAACTGGTAATAAGGTATATGAGGAAGCATTTTTTTAGCATCCACAAAAACAGCATGTCCTCCAGTTGGATATTGAATTGGTACTCCACCCTCTTTTAACCTATCTCCCAAGTATTTTACTTGTTTTATTCTATAATCCAAATAATCAAATTGAATTCCTTCTTTTAAACCTCTTGCCATCACTTCCATATCTCGACCGGCTAAACCACCATATGTAGGAAATCCTTCTAAAGGGACAAGAGCTGCTTTTACTTGATTAAACAGGGCTTCATCTTCTTTAATCCCAATTAATCCACCTATATTTACTATGGCGTCTTTTTTTGCACTCATGGTGAACCCATCGGCATAACTGAACATCTCTTTCACTATTTCTTCTATGGATTTTTCAAAATATTCTTTTTCTCTTTGCTTTATAAAATAAGCATTTTCAGCGTAACGAGCTGCATCTAGAAATACACGAATCCCATATTTATTGGCTATTTCACTAACTTGCCTTATATTTTGCATAGAAACAGGTTGTCCACCCGAACTATTACAAGTTATAGTTATTATGATAAAAGCAATATTATTACTTCCTTTATCTAATATAAAGGATTCCAATTTTTCCAAGTCAAAATTTCCTTTAAAGGGATGATAGGTATCTGTATCAAGAGCCTCTTCTATAACTAAGTCAACAGGTTTACCTTTAGCTAATTCGACGTGTGCCTTAGTTGTATCAAAATGCATGTTACTCAAAACGTATTGACCAGGTTCTTTGATTAAAAGAGGGAATAAAACCTGTTCTGCACCCCTCCCTTGATGAGTTGGAACAAAATAGTTATGTCCAAAGATTTCTCTACTTGTTTCCCATAAATGGTAGAAACTTTTACTTCCTGCGTAAGATTCATCTCCCAACATCAATCCTGACCATTGATTATCGCTCATTGCGCCAGTACCGCTGTCGGTCAACAAATCAATGTAGACTTCTTCTGATTTCAAGGCAAATAAATTATAACCACCCCTCTTTAAAGCTTCTTCCCTTTCTTTTCTTGAAATTTTTTTGATAGGTTCCACCATCTTAATTTTAAAAGGTTCTGGGTTTGCTTTTATCTCCATTTTTTTCCTCCTATTCAGTATTTGAAGCTTTTTTTATTAATTTTCTAAAAAACAACAGAATTTTTCACCGCTTTTTAGAATTTGATTCATTGTGACACCATTTTTAATTATGCCGAGTCAGTTCAACAAAGTCAAGTTATATTAAAATTTTTTAAGTAATACAAAAAGACTAGAAAAAACAAAAAGATGATATAATTAAGAAAGCAAATGAATTTTGCTAAAAATTTTCTCTTTTTTTCAGCAAGGAGGTTAATCTAAGGGAGGCTCGTTTAAGGTTGGAAAAAGAAACAACAGTCAACGAAAAAAATTATTATTCTAGGTTAGACACGTTTATAAGAAAAAATTATCCCGAAATAAAGTTGGGAGCTATTTACAGTTTGATAAGAAAAGGTTTTGTTAAAGTCAATGAAAAGAGGGTTAAGAAGAACAATTATATTTTAGAAATAGGAGATAACGTTAAAATTATTCTGGCTGAAAATAAATTAGAAGAAATATCCAGACCTGCTCAACCTTCTTTAAAAGCAAGACCAGTCTCTTTTGATATTATCTATGAAGATAAAAACCTTCTAGTGATAAACAAACCCGCCAAAGTATCTGTACACCCTGGTTCTAAAGAAGAAATGGCAACGATAATCGAGGGAGTGATGCACTACTCACGAGGTGAATTTGAGCCTCACTTGGTACATCGTTTAGACAAATTAACGTCTGGGGTAATGGTTGTGGCGAAAAATAAACAAACAGCTCGTGAGTTAACACAGTTAATCAAAAGTAGGGAAACAAAAAAATATTACTTAACCTTATTAGTAGGAAATTTAAATAAAAAAAGTGGCGAATTAGTTTCTACAGTTTATGGCAAAACAGCCCAGTTAAAATATCAGCTTAAGAAAAAATTCGATTTATTTGGGGATATATATTCTTTGGTAGAGATTGAATTATACACAGGCAGAAAACATCAAATAAGAGTTCAATTCGCTGATTTAGGTTTTCCCATTGCTGGGGATGATAATCACGGAGATAAAAAGAGAAACAAGCTCTTAAGAAAGAATTATGGT
>NZ_JALY01000080.1:0-23134 GCF_002924615.1 Petrotoga halophila DSM 16923
TCTGCAAGCATCGATGCATACGGCTGGTTCATTGGATTTGAGATAATACCTTTTACTTTTGATATACATAAGTCATTTTCTCTGTTCATTAAGGGAGCTAAGAAAAGTTCACCTTGATCTGCATCGTTTACTGGATAATTATCCCACAAGATCAAATCATGACCGAACTGGCTTGAAATCTTATCTGCATTTTTTCTGCTTACCCTTTTTGACCATACACCTTTCCCTGTCCATATTACAGGAATTTCAGGATTTAAGTATTCTCTCATCGTTCTCCTGTACATAGAATCCTCTTCCTGCCAGTATTCAGTTGGACAGAAATACAGGTTAACCTCTGAATCTTTCCCCTTTAAAAATTCGTATAACTTATTTGCTATATACGTCTGAGCTAAACCATAATTCCCTTCAAACTTTCTTTCATCTTCTTCGTAATTCAACTTTTCAGGGATATCATCGAAAAGAATAGCAAATTTTTTTACACCTTTACTTAAAATTTCATAGTATTTTTTGCACAATAAATCAAACTCTTTTTGATCACTAAATTTCATGCTAAGTCCAGGACTTACACAAAACACAAAATCGACAAAATTGTCTTTTGAGACTTTTATTAGCTTATCTATTTTTTCTATTTCTTCTTCTGGGTAATCGTCTCGCCATTTTTCCCGGTGATATGGATCGTCTTTTGGAGCATACCAATAGGTATTCATTTTATTTCTTCCACAAAAATTCATCATATCCAATCTGTTTTGATGGCTCCACGGTTCTCCATAAAAACCTTCAATTATTCCTCTCATTTTAAAAGAAGGAGAATCGAATATTTCAACTACAGGCAGAAGTTTATTCTCAAAATCAATAAGTTGTCTCAGGGTTTGTAGACTATAGAAAATACCTTTCTTTGATTTAGAAAAGATTTTAACCGTTCTGTTTTCTTCTTCCACTTTCATTAAATAACTTTCTAGATCCATAATATCAATGCTTAACTCTATATCGTTACTTTTGATAAATTCATTTAAATCTTTTTCAGTAGGGGAAATAAAAGTTTCTATTTTTAAGTCAGCACTATCTGAGTATTTTACAAAGACAAAATCTTCACTTGGGAAAAGCTTAATGAAACTTTCTTCTTCAAAATTTTTGAAAATAGAAAGCTTTGGATTATCAAAATGAATATTTGCTCCTTCATAGAATAACTTTTTAGGTTTTGGATTTAATCTAAGAAATAAGTTCATTAACACTCTTCCCTTTTAATATGATATAAATACTGTTTTTAGAAATTCTAAAACTTGTTTTAGCGCCCCTTTGCCTCGCTCCCCACCCTAATTTTATTTTTGAAGTATCTAAATATAGGATAAAGTAATTACTTTATTATCAATAATTGTTTTTTTGTATTATATCATGTTTATTTTTTAAAATGTTCATTTTTTTACAAATATGATATAATTAAACATAATTTAAAAACTAGGGGGTGTGTTTTATGAAAAAATTACTTGTTTTAATATGTGTTTTGATGGTTAGTTTATTCATTTTTTCTGAAGAAGTTATAACTTTGAATTTGATTGAAGCCTTTTCAAGCCCCTACAGAACTCCTACCTTAAACAATATAATACAAATGTTCGAGACTTTGAATCCAGGAGTAAAAATCAACGTTATCTCGCCGCCATACGAAACAGCTTATCAAAAGATCAATTTAATGGTAAGTACAGAACAACCGCTTGATATCGTAGAGATAGGTGATTGGGATTTAAGTGCTTTAGCTGCTATGGGGAAGTTAGAAGATTTAACGCCCTACATCGAGGCATGGCCTGAAAAAGATGACATGGTCGAAGGGGTTTTAGAAGCCGCCAGCATTTACCAAGGTATCCCTTATTTGTTGCCTCACGGCATTTTTGTAAAAGCACTCTTTTACAGACCAGATATTTTAGCAAAATACGGGATTGAAAGCTATCCAAAAACGATGCCTGAATTGTACGAAATATCAAAGAAATTAACGGAATCGGGCAAAAATCAGTATGGTTTTGCATTTAGAGGTAAGGGTTATCCAACAGCGTTTATTGATATTGTTTTCACTTCATTCTTTGATGACATAGATCCAAACAATATGTATTTAACTAAATCTGGTGAAATTATTTTTGAAGATCCAAGGGCTGTAGAAGCGTTAAATTTCTATGTTAGTTTTTATAAAGACACAGCTCCAAAAGATTCAATAAATTGGGGATGGGATGAGCAAGTTAATTCGTTTGTTTCTGGCATAACGCCTCTATTATTTCAAGACCCTGACACCACTGGCATGCTAAACGAAATGCTTCAGCCTGGCCAATATAAAACTGCCCCGATTCCCTTAGGAACAAGCGGAAATGTTTATCCATCCTTCGGATTTGTAGGCTGGGGAATTCCTACATATTCAGAACATAAGGATTTGGCTTGGAAATTCATTAAATTCGTTGCTTCAGCTGAAATAAATGGTTATTGGAGCAAAAGTTATGGTGCTTTACCAGTATTACAATCAGTTTACACCTACGATTCGTATTTCAGCTCAGAAATTTTCGAAGGTTGGACCAAGATGTTTGATGATCCCGAACATTATCAATTTACAGAATACCCCTTAGATAATGAAAATTGGGGAAAGTGGAATGAATTCCAGGAAAAAACGATGCAGCAGGTATTGCTCGGACAACTTTCTGTAGAAAGTTGCTTGAAGCAGTGGACTGATTTTTGGAAAGATGCAGGTATATTATAAATAGGTGATTTAATTGAAGCGAAGAAAATTTATTTTTTTCTTGTTATTACCCACTTTGTTATTAATATCTTTTATTATTTTATACCCCACTATCAGTGGGGTAATGTTATCTTTCAAAAATTACTCCCTTTACAACTTCCAGAATATTGAATGGGTAGGCTTTGAAAATTTTAAAGCCATTTTTTCTGATCCTTTTTATATAAATACTATTTGGAACACTTTGGAATGGGTTTTATTCTCCGTGTTTTTCCAGTTAATCTTGGGTTTTATTTTAGCCCTTTTGATGAAAGAACCTTTTAAAGGTAGAGGTATATATGCAGGACTAGTTTTTTATCCATGGGCAATTTCTGGATTTGCCATAGGCTTAATTTGGTCATGGTTGTTAAATGGTCAGTTTGGGGTGCTCAATGATATATTAATGAAAATTGGAATAATTGAAGAAAACATTAGTTTTCTTTCGGACCCTTCGTTAGCAATGTTTTCTGTTATTTTAGTGAATGTTTGGTATGGAATACCTTTTTTTGCCATCATGATTTTAGCAGCATTACAGTCTGTCCCTGATTCTCTTTACGATGCAGCGGAAATCGACGGCGCAGGTTACTTTACCAAGCTTTTTAATATCACTATACCATATATTAAACCCACTTTGATAAATACAATTTTATTGAGAACCATATGGGTTATGAATTTTCCTGATATAATTTACGGGATGACACGCGGTGGGCCTGCTGGCAGCACAGAGATTTTGGCTGTAAAGATGATAAATACCGTTTTTTATGAATCCGACTACAGTAAAGCCGCTGCACATGGTGTGGTTATTATTTCAATTCTTTTCATTTATACTATTATGTACTTAAAATTATCTTCTAAACGGGAGTTTAGCCTATGAAGAAAAAAATTTTGCCTAAAGTTATACGTATAATTTTACTCTCTATGTTTTTTATTTTTGCAATTTTTCCATTATACTGGATCATACTAACTTCGTTAAAGCCCACGCAGGAAATATACTCCTTTCCAATTAAGTATTGGACAAACAATCCCACGCTGTTTGGATACAAAAGATTATTTGAATTCGTAAATTTTAAAAGATATTTTGTAAACAGTATTTTCGTATCTTTAGGCGCTTCCTTTGTTTCAACAATATTTGCTATGTTAAGTGGGTATGTACTTTCAAGAAAAGAATTCAAATGGAAATATCCTATTATATTATTTTTATTTTTTTCTCAGATGATCCCAACTTATTTAATCATGGTTCCACAATATACAATGTTTTCAAATTTAAATTTGATCAATAAACTTATAAGCTTAGTAATAATTTATAGTGGTTTTGGTGCAGCTTTTAGTACCATAATGGCTAAGGGGTTTTTTGATAGAATTCCAAAAAGCATCGAAGAAGCCGCTTTAATTGACGGATGTAATGAAATCCAGTCTCTATTCAAAATCACTATTCCCTTAATGTTACCGGGGTTATCAGCTATTCTCAGTTTTTCTTTTGTCAATAATTGGAATGAGTTGTTTACTGCGGTTATGTTTTTAAATACTTCGGACAAATATACTGTACCTGTAGGGCTATATTCAATTGTATCAAAGGCAGGTGTTCAGTGGAATGTACTGGCCGCAGGAATTGTGATCGCTCTTTTACCAACAATCATAGTATTTGCTATCTCGCAAAAGTATATTATCGCAGGGCTTACACAGGGAAGCTTAAAAGATTGATAGTGTAGGCACTTACTAAACGAAAAGTGGTGATAAAAATTATGAAATTTTTAGGAATAGACGGTGGAGGAACTCACATAGCTGGTAGTTTGATCAACGAAAGTGGAGATGTATTGAAAAAAATTGTGATAGAAACAGGTGTCAATCTTACCTCTGTTGATCAAGAAAGACTGAAAAGTATTATAAGCAAAATTAAGACAAAAGCCACAGAAGTCGACGGAATAGTGATAAGTTTCTCAGGTGCAGGAACACCACAAAGAAAAAAACAGCTATTAGACATTTTTAAAGAAATTTTTGTTATCAACAACATCGTCGTATATAACGATGGTGAATCTATTCTTTACTCTCTTTTCAAAGGAAGTAGTATAGCAATTGTTATTGCAGGTACTGGGACTTTGATCATCGGTATGGATAAAGATCAAAATATCGTAAGAAGCGGTGGTTGGGGGCATCTATTTGATGATGTAGGAGGAGGTTTTTGGATAACCACAAGAATAATTCAGGAGGCTTTCAGATATAGAGACAAATTAAGAGAGTTCGATCCTATTTTTAATAGACTTCTAAAATTTTACTCTTGCGGAAATATTGAAGAACTTACCTCTTTACAAGGAAGAAAAGATTTTAAAACAATCATTTCTTCTTTCACCAAAAAAGCTTTAGAAAAACCAACAAATCTTGTTGAAGAAATAATTAATGAAGGTATTTCTGATTTAACTTTAAGATGTAAAAAGATTTTAGATTCTTTGAATATAAACTATCTTTATTTGAGTGGAAGTATTTTTAAATCTGAATATTACTTGCAAAGATTTCAAGAATTTATGTACCAGTATTCATTAAACCCGTTGAATTTTGATGTAAGTGAACAAATGGCATTATTAGCTAGAAAGTATTTTTTAACCGAATAAAACTTCTTTTCATTATTTTAAAAAATATACCTCACCCAAAAAGATAGAAAGATATAAACTCTGATAATTTTTATATTTTATTAAGACCTTGTGTGATTTTTACGGCCGATGAAAGAGAGTCCAAATAGGTAGTTCTCGTACCTAAAGTATAGGCAGAAAGAGGCATAATAAATGTACCATGAATATCGAAACTCTCAAAATCTCCATTAGACTTTTTCTGCTTAAAGCCCGCCCCTTGATGTATTACATAGTACTCATTTCCAAATTTACCTAAATACATCATCACGTGACCTTTCATAAAAATAATATCCCCGGTTTTTAAACCATCTAATATTATTTTTCTTTCCTCTGTTTGCTGAGGGAAAGAAGTTCTTTCAGCAGGAGTCATGATTTCTTGATACTTAGTATCTCTTGGCAAATATATTCCAAAACACTTAAATATATCCATTATGAAACGCGAACAATCTTTATTGTAATCACTCCCTCCCCAGCCATATCTTTCACCAACCATTTTAAACGCTTGTTTAATTAAATTTCTCTGATTGAAATCAAGGAAAGAAGTTTTTACTTCTTTTGCCGAAGAAATTGGAAAAATCCCATATGTTTCATTGTCCAATCTATTTTTAAGAGGGATTTTTATCGGATAACACCCCTCAGGAAATAAGGTGTTCATTTCAAAATAAAATCTATTTGTTTCATCTTCATTTGCTAAAACTAACTTATCTCCCATCTGAAAATGAAATTTACCAATTGTAGGCAATTCCTCAGTGCAAACTTTACTTTCCATCAATATTAGAGTTCTTGCTGATTTATTGTAATAAAAAAATTCTTTTTTAGAAACTTCAATTAAATTTTTTCTGTTTATCCACCCTGAATAAAAAGAACTCTGAACAAAATACCAATTTACTTCAAAACTCCTTCTGTATATTAAAATAGGTTCTCCTGGTGAAAGAGTAGTGAGTCTGGTAATATCATGAAAAGGATAATTTGGTGTTATTCCCAATGGATATCTGAAAGGAACGGATTTTAGGCCGCTTCTATCAGTTACTAAGCCAAAAGATATAGGAATATCCTCAGAAATCCCCTTTTTGAAATCTCTAAATTTTGAAAGAAACTCTCTTAACTTATCTTTGTTCAATGGTCTTATTTTTTCACCATCTTTGAAAAATAACTTTTCTTCGATTAATTTTTCTAAATCTTCCAATGGCATTACCTTTTCAATTTCGTTTATAAAATTATTTGCTGTTATTTCATTTTTTGTATTTGAAAAATCGTAATAATAGTTTTCTAAATGAGATTCAACCATCTTCTTATATAGAAGATGGTTGAATAATTTTATTTCATATTCATCCATCAAAATTTCATCGGGGTTATCCAATCTATCTATCCAAAAATCAGGATCATATAACCTTTTATCTTTTAAATGAGTACATATAAATTCATTTACCATTCTTTATCTCCATTCGCTATTTTCAATATCCTTTTCTATTAAATCATCGTAAATTTCTCTTCTTGTTATCAGCTTGTGTTTCCCATTGTTAACTAAAACAATGGCAGGTTTTAGAAAACCATTATAATTACTTGACATCGAATAGGTATAATCTCCAGTAGAGGGGATCGCCAACAAGTCTCCAGGTTTTATTTCTGGAAGGCAAGTCTCTTCAATCAAAATATCTCCTGATTCACAAGCCCTACCAGCTATCGTAACCTTTTCTAAGTTCGTTTTATCTTTTGGCCGATTAGCAATAAACGCCTCATATTTTGCGCCATACAATGCAGGTCTAATATTATCAGCCATACCTCCATCAACAACTATGTATTTTTTATTTTCGGTTTTCTTGATCGTGCCAACAGTGTAAAGTGTGGTCCCAGCGTTAGAAATAATATATCTACCTGGTTCTACTATTATTTTTGGAGAAGGATAATGAAATTTATTTGATAAAAATCTAACTTCTTGAATGACTCTTTTTATAGCATTTTGAATATCTATAGATTTTTCAAAAGTCGAGTGCGCTACACCAAATCCTCCACCAATATCAATTTCTGGTAAAACAACCCCTGTTTCTCCTCTTATTTTGTTTAAAAGATCAAAAAAAGTCTTTACTAACTCCACATAAGGCTCTGGTTCATTTATTTGAGAACCTATATGTGCATGAATACCTTTCATCTCCAAATTTTCAGAATTTTTGATGGATTTAATCAGTTCCAACATGTCATCAAAAGGTATCCCAAATTTGGAATTTTTTTGACCGGTTGAAATATACTTATGAGTGTCTGGAGAAATGTTGGGGATAACCCTAAAATAAATTTTTGCCTTTTTTCTTAACCTTTTACTGATTTTTTCAATGTTTCTAAATTCATCTTCATTATCAACTATAATGTGACCTGCATCATTCTCTAGAGCCATAACTAATTCTTCGTTAGTCTTACTGTTTCCGTTAAAGAAAATTTTGTTTGCAGGAAAAGAACTATGAAAGGCTATATACAGTTCTCCACCCGAAACCACATCTAAAGACACAGTTTCACTTTGTAAAATTCTACAAAGCTCTGTATTCAAAAATGCCTTCGAAGCATAAGCGATTTCATAATTAGTATAATCAGCGCTATCGAAGGCATTTTTTAACCTTTTGATATTCTCCCTAATTTTAATTTCGTCCAACACTAATAATGGAGTACCATACTCATTAGCTAAGTGAGCACTTTTTAC
Source organism: Petrotoga halophila DSM 16923 (assembly GCF_002924615.1). Classification (NCBI taxonomy): domain Bacteria; kingdom Thermotogati; phylum Thermotogota; class Thermotogae; order Petrotogales; family Petrotogaceae; genus Petrotoga; species Petrotoga halophila. The sequence goes on from NZ_JALY01000080.1 coordinate 8,063, forward strand.
CCCAGAAATCTCTAATACACCATCTTTATCTATTTTCAAGTTACCCGTTAAAAACATCTTTTCTCCTTAATCTTCTTTAGTATAAAGATAATAATAATCTCCAGGCCAGATGGGATTATCTATCCACCCTTTTAACCAAGAGCGTTGAACCCTTATCCCTTCTGGCTGATAAAGTGGAACACAAACCGCATGTTTTGATACGAATTTTTGAACTTCTATATAGATTTCTTCTCTTTTTTGAAGATCTGTTTCAACTGCGGCTTTTTCTATCATCTCGTTAAGTGATTGCCCACCAAATTCTGGCCTTGCCAAGGTTGCAAAAGGTACATAATTTTTTCCATAATATAATCCATAACGACCTTCACTATGATAATATGTAAAAATGAAATTGTGAGGATCAGGATAATCTGCTATCCATGATATAACAAAAGCAGGCATCATCAGGTTTTCTCTTTGGTCAAGATAAGTTGCCCAGGGAATCCCTCTAACCTCAACTTGAAACCTTGGATTGATTTTTTCCAAATTATCTCTTATGTTTTCTGCAGCTATTCTCCTTGTATCATTCCCTGTATTGTATAATATTGACATTTTAAAACCAGTTTGCCATAATCTTCCATTATAAGCACGTTTAAAATAGTCTTCAGCTTTTTGAAGGTCAAATTCATATAACGGAAGAGTTTCATCAAAACCTAAGAATCCAATTGGTAAAGCTGTTGGTATACGTGTTCCCAGCCCATTTAAAACTCCTTCTATCATACCCTCATAATCAAACGAATAAGCAAAACCTAATCTTACATTTTCGTCTTTAAAAAAGTCAGTCGGTATTCCTTCTCCATCTAACTGACCCGATCCTATGTAAGGCGATTCCGGATTAATTGTCCAATTAAATTGCAAACTCTGAGTTTGAACTTCAGGTGTACCTTCAAAAACTGTTACATCTTTCATCGATTTTACGATATCTAAATATTCAACAGGAGTATCTACAATATCGGCATCGCCTGTTTCAAGCATAGCTCTTCTTGTTGACCACTCGTCTACAGCTTGAATGATTACTCTTCTTATTGGGGCAGGGCCTCTCCAGTAATCGTCGAATCGTTCGAGCGTTACCCTTTGTTGAGCGTGATCCCATTCTACCAATTCATACGGACCAGTTCCCATGGCATGGTCTGCGTATGGAGATTGTTCTTTTGTCCATCCGTGATACTTCCACCAACCTTCTGCATTTCCATCCCATATACCTATTTCTACAGAATATTCTTTATCTAATATCGCACCCCAACCACTTCCAGAAGCAATTACATTCAAAAATGGGGCGAAAGGTCTTGATAAGTGAACATGAACTTCTTTACCTTGAACTTCTACGGCAGGATCTATTACATCATAGTAGAAATTAACTAGAGCTTCTTCGTATTCAGAAGTTGTTGGATTCATATCATCATCAAATATAGTATCCCATGAAACACCTACGTAATCTTCTACCAAAATTTTAATATCTGAGACCCCAAACATCGGATCCAAGAACATCCACATTGGGCCTCCGGCAGGAGCATACAAGATGCCTCTTTCGAAGGTATATTCGACATCTTCAGGTGTTAAATCGTTACCGTTGTGGAATTTTACACCTTCTCTTATTGGGAAGACATACGTTGTTCCACCATCTCTCAAATAACCATTTTCAACTGAAGGGACAACCGTTGAGAGCATAGGGACAAATTTAGATAAGCTCTCACCATCGTATGCTACCAAGTTATCGTAAACGTTGAAAATAACTTCACCACTAGCGGCGTCGTAAGCATGGTGAGGATCTAGAGTATCCGCTTCTCCAATAGTGGCATCGAAGATGATATCAGGGTTTTTCACCTGAGACCAACCAGAAACAACAACTAACATAGCTATCAAAAGTACAAACAATCTTTTCATGCCAATGCCCCCTTCTTTATTAACGAAAAGTTAAATAGATTAAGTGATACTCACACATATTGATATTATACAACAAATTTAACGCTAATCACTAATTATTATTAAAATTTATTGTTGATAGGGTATTTTTCATACAAAAAACATCTTACTTTTCTGTTATCTACCTGAAAGTATGAAGGTAGATAATTCTTGCATTTTTCCATAGCAAACGGACAACGAGGTTCAAAAGGGCAACCCTTGGGAGGATTAATTAAATCTGGTACTTCTCCTGTATTTCCTAACTTTTCTGAAGTTATTTTGTCTGGATCGGGTGCTGCTTTTCTTAACAATCTTGTGTAAGGATGTAATGGGTCTAATACTACTTCATCTGCTGTTCCTTCTTCCATTATCATACCTGCATACATCACGGCTATTCTATCTGAAATATATCTAGCAGCTGCTAAATCATGAGTTACATGAATATACGTTGTATCTAGGTCATCTCTAATTTTCAGCATTAATTTCATTATACCCGCTCTAATGGAAACATCCAACATGGAAGTAGGTTCATCTGCTAATATTACAGAAGGCTTTGTAACTATAGCTCTTGCAATAACTACTCTCTGCCTTTGACCCCCAGATAATTCGTGAGGATATTTGTTGAGAAAGTTTTCTACTGGTGTAAGTTCAACCTCTTCAAGAACTTTTTTTATCCTTTGGTTTATTTGTTCAAATTTATGAAGTTCAAGAGGTCTTTTTAATATTTGATACACTCTTTTTACAGGATTGAGCGAAGAGAAAGGGTCTTGAAAGATCATCTGAATTTCTTCTCGAAATTTTAATTCTTCATTCCTTTTAAATTTTTTAGGAATTATTTGATCTTTGAATTTTATACTTCCATTATTTTCCAGGTAAATACGAGATAATACTCGTAACAAAGTAGTTTTACCTGAACCACTTTCTCCTACTATAGATATGATTTCTTTAGGAAAAACATCCAAATAGATATTTCTCAGAGCATGAACATATTGAGTTTTAAATCCTTTTCTTACAGAAAATTTTTTAGTTATATTATCAAAAGAAATTACCGGGGAAAATGACACGCAACCCACCTCCCTGGGATAATCTCTTTGAATTCTGGTTTTTTATCACATAAATCTTTCCTATATGTACACCTTTCTTTGAATGGACATCCTTCTATTTCTTTGGAGAGATCTGGTATTCTACCCGGTATTCCTCTATATTCTTTCGATGTGGCAGTTAACCTCGGGAAAGAATTTATTAATCCTTCGGTGTATGGATGCAATGGATGTGAATATACGTCTTTAGTGGGGCCAATTTCAATAATTTCTCCGGCATACATGATCGCAATCCTTTTTGATAACTCAAATAACAAAGATATGTCATGGGTTACAAAAATAATTGAAAACTTGTTTTTTCTTCGTATCTCATCTATTTGATCCATAATAGATCTTTGGACGACAACATCAAGCGATGTCGTTGGTTCATCCATTATTACTAATGATGGAGAAAAAACTAAAGCCATTGCAATAGCCACTCGTTGTTTCATTCCTCCGGATAATTGATGAGGGTAACTATCCATCCTTTCTTGTTGAATTCCAACCATGTGTAAAACCTTTTCAACCATACCTATCGCTTCACTTTTCGAGTAATTACTATGTTCGAATATTACATCCATAATCTGATCTTTTATCTTATAAACAGGGTTTAAAGCATTCATTGCACTTTGGGTAACTAACGAAAATTCTACCCATCTTTTCTTTCTGAGCTTTTCTTTATCTAATTTTAGAATATTTTCAACTTTATATATAATTTCTCCTCCAAAAATTTCACCTGGTTTTTTTAAAAGTTTAAGTATAGAAAAGAGTAAAGTAGATTTACCACATCCAGATTCGCCCGCTATACCTAAGAAATCATCCTCTTCCACATTGAAACTTACGTTTTTAACTGCCTTCACTATTTTATTGTTACTTCTATATCCTGCATTTAAATTTCTGACTTCTAAAAGCACTACTTACACCCCTCTTAGTCTTGGATTTGTAATCTCATCAACGGAAAAATTAAGCAAGGCAAAACTGGCTCCTAATGTTGCTATAGCTACTCCAGGAGCCAAAACCCAGCCCCAGGAATTATTTAATAAGGCACTGCTGTTTTGTGCCCAATACAACATTGTTCCCCAGGTTATAGAACTAACATCTCCAAATCCAAGAAATTCTAATGAAGCTTCTCCAACAATGGCTGTTAAACAAGCCATAAAAAAGTTAGAAGAAATCAAAGAAAACATGTTTGGCATAATCTCAGAAAAGATTATTCTTCCACTTTTTTCACCCGTTATTTTTGAAGCAAGGATGAACTCGCGACTTCTCATTGTCAAAGTTTGTGACCTTATGACTCTTGCTCCAGGAGCCCAACTTGTGAATGCTATTACTAAAATAATAGGGACAACTCCTCTAATCCTTATATAAGAAGCTATAACTATCATTAAAGGCAAGCCCGGAATTACCATAAAAACGTCTATTATTGTGGAAAGTATTCTATCAACCAATCCTCCAAAATATCCAGCTGTCATACCTATTAATATCGAGATGCCCGTCATCAAAACCCCCGTTGAAAGCCCAACTATTAAAGAAAGCCTAGTTCCATAAATCAACTGAGATAAGATATCCCTTCCCATTCTGTCAAGTCCTAAAGGATGTTTAGATGTGGGTTGACTATATGGGGATCCTACAAAATCGTTGGGATCGTAAGGTGCAAAAAAGGGAGCAAAGACAGCTACTATAACAAAAAATAATATTATTGACAAACCTACAATCGCTTTTTTATTTAATCTTTTTAGCATAAATTATCAACCCCTTGTCCTTGGGTCTAGGAACATGTAAATAAAATCAAGCAAAAAGTTAGCTAACAAAACAGATAAAGATATAATGAAAAAAATGGCTTGCATTAGCGGATAATCCTGACTAGTAACCCCTTTATACATTAAATATCCAATTCCGGGATATGAAAAAACAATTTCTGTCAATAAAGCTCCACCTACTATGTATCCTAAAGAAAGCCCAAAAGAAGTCACACTGGGGAGAAGTGCGTTTCTTGCTGCGTACCTATTCATAATCACTTTATCCTTCAACCCTTTAGCCTCCGCAACGACTATAAAATCTTCTGAAAGGGTTGATATCATGTTATTCCTCATGGTTAAGATCCAGGTACCTAAGGAAGCTAAGACTAACGTAAGAGCAGGAAGAAATCCATGATATAACACACTTCCTACAAATCGCCATCCACTTAAAAATTCCTGAGTTGAATAAGCATTTGAAAGTGGGAATAATCCTAACAAAAATCCAAAAACATAAAGCAAAATCAAAGCTAACCAAAAATACGGAAAACCTCTAATTATTAGACCCATGACTGTTACAAAAGAATCAAATGGTGTATTTCTTTTCCAACCCGCTCTTATGCCCAAAGAAGTTCCTAAAATAAAGCTGATTACCGTTGAAATTCCCACAAGACCTATAGTCCATGGTAAAGATGAAAAGATTAAGTCCTTTACCTCAACAGGGTAATATGAATACGATACTCCAAAATTAAAAGTTAGAGTATTTTTTAAATATGAGAAGTATTGTTTGAGTATTGGTGTTTCCTTATCTACGCCCAAAGCTATTCTCATTGCTTCAACTGCTTCAGGCTGTACTTCTCCACCCATTCTTAAAAGTATTCTTTCTGCAGGATCCCCGGGCATCAACCTTGGTAATATAAAATTGATTGTAAGCGCAGCAATTAAAGCTATTACAAAAAAGAAAATCTTTTCTCTCAAATATTTCATTCATTATACCTCCAAAAACCGCCCCAAAAGGGGCGGGTCGTTATTATTCCCTGAATTCATTTACTTAACAGGTTCCAAGTTCATTATAATGTATGCTTTATCCATTCCAGTTATAGTTGGTAAGGCATATGGATTTTCTTCATTAGGCCATCCTACAAAATTATATGTAGTGTATTCAAACCATGTTGGATTGTAAAATAAAGGAATAGAAGGAACCTCTTGCAAAACAATGAGTTGAAGTGATGAAATAGCAAGTTGTCTCTCTTTTTCATCTGAAGTCTTCCTAAAAATTTCCAACAAAGAATCCGTAGTTAAGCTAATCCAACCACCTCTGTTGTCACCACTGTATGCATTTCTAGAGTGTAACCACCTTTCATAGAAAAAGTAAGGATTTATTCCGTAATTCACCCAACTCAACGCCAATTCAAAATCTTTATTTCTAATTCTCTCTAAATACAATCCAAAATCAACTTGGGATACAAGTACATCTATCCCTATTTGTTTCAGTTGGGAAGAAAGAACTTGTGACACTGCTATCCAATCTGTCCAGCCAGCAGGCACTATCAATTCAAAACTTAATTTATTTCCTTTACCATCAGTGAACATACCGTCTTTACCGGTACTATATCCCAAATCATTTAACATCTTTTTTGCTTGTTCCACATCTTTGTCATACCACATATGTTTTAAATTCCCGTTGATTAATTCCGAGAAACCACCTTTTATTAGTACCGGATTGGAAACAGTTGCTAAATTCGACATTCCTATCTGTACCACCTGTTCATTATCTATGCCTAAAGCAATCGCCTTTCGGAAATTCTCATCTTTAAACCTCTCATCATCAAGGTTGAAGAAAAGTAGGACTGGGTTTCCTTCAGGAAGCCAATAGCCTCTGTTCTCTGGATCGGCTTTAATAAATATATTCTCAATGTTTGGAAAAAACAAAGTGCCCCAATCAATTTCTTTATTCATTAGAGCCAATTGAGCAGCGTCGTTCCCAGTAAAAGCTGGAATTCTAATAGTACTAACTTTCACCTTTTCTTTCTGCCAATAATTTTGATTTTTCTCCAATGTATAAACTTGACTAGTAAATTGTCCTAGCAAGTAAGCACCTGTCCCAATAGGATTTTCAGCAGTATAAGTAGTTGGGTCATTTAAGGTTGCCCAGATATGTTCGGGGACAATGTATACGGTAAAAATATCGGTGTATATAAGTGTATCAATTTGAGACAAAACAAACTTAACATGTTGATCATCCACTTTAGTTACCTCTTTCAAACCTTTTTGCCAAATACCTCCAATATCCAAGGCGGGATAAGTTTTAATCATATTAAAAGTAAATACCACGTCATCAGCGTTAAAATTCTCTCCATCAGACCATTTTACATTTTCTCTTAATGTGACTTCAACTTCCAAATAATCATCAGACCATTCATAATCTGTAGCTAACCATGGAACTACCTCGCCAGTATATCCGTTAATGTAAAACAAAGTTTCGTAAATGAAACCTCTAGCCGAGAAGTTACTACCACCTGAAAAATAAGGGTTGAAATTTCTTGAAAAAGGCCCTGTTACATCCATGATCATAGACAGAGTACTTGCAAAAGAAAACACACTTAAAACAGAAATAACTACAAACAAAAGTATCTTTTTCATCTTTGTTCCCTCCTTAAAATTTTTTGGAATACTATCTTTAGTAAATCTAAAACACGCATTTTAAATATCTTTTAATACCTTCAATATTATACTTTTATCTCCTCGCTGTATAATTTATTTGATACCACATTTTTATTATATCGTAAGGAGGTCATACAATTGTCATTATATGGTAACTCTTCTCAACTGTACTTCGATTTCGTCTACTCTGATTATATGAAAGAACATTCTGAATTTAAATATCTCCTCGATTTAATCGATATGATCGATTGGTCCGTTGTTGGTGATTTCAATAATAGGATGGAAGCAGCAGGGTACTCCTGTCGGGTTTTACTCGTTTAATACCTCTTCAAAGTTCTTCTTTAAAAAGATTTTTCTCACCCTTTAACGGCACCGGCAGTGATCCCACTGATAAATTGTTTGGACATTATGATATAGAGAACTAACATTGGAATGCTAGCTATAACCATACCGGCAAATAAGTGCCCCCAATCTGTCATATATTGCCCGAAAAATATAGTCATGCCAAGGGGTATTGTTTTAAGGTGATCTGATCTTATAAAGAGAAGTGGGAAAAAGAAATCATTCCACCAAGGTACAAAATTAACAAGAGTTACCGTTGCTAAAGCAGGTCTAATTAAGGGCAACATAATCTTATAAAATATTTGAAATTCATTACATCCGTCAACTCTGGCAGCATCTCCCAGCTCTCGTGGAATCGTCTTAAAAAATCCAGTTAACAGAAAAACTGACATAGGCATACCACTTGCTGAATATGTCAAAATTAATGATAATCGAGTATCCAATAAATTAAGATTCCTCATTAAAATGAATAAAGGTAGAATTCCTAATCTTATGGGAATCATTATACCAGCCAAAAAGATCAGAAATACAACGTTGTTAAATTTGAAATTAAATCTGGCCAATGCGTATGCAGATAATGAAGCACAAATAAGTAGTATGATTAATGAAAAAGCTGTAATAACAACACTGTTTAAAAAATAGATATTGAAATTAGCCTCATTCCAAACATCTAAAAAAGGTTGAAGAGACCATGTATTGGGCAATCCAAATGGATCCAAAAATACCTCTCGAGTAGATTTAAAAGATGTTATGAACATTAAATAGAGTGGGTAAACAAAAATTATTGCAAGAATAATGAAAAAAATATAATTAAAAAGAACGGAAAGCTTTTTTGACATTTTTTCACCTCTCAGTATTCAACTTCACTTCTCTGCATAATTTTGATTCCGAAATAAGAAGCAATTCCTATTATTATAAGCATCAAAACAGCGATAGCTGAAGCTATCCCAGTGTCTCCCCCCGCCGCGCCGGTTGTGGGATCCCCGAAGGCTGTCCTATAGAAAAAAGTAGCTAAAAGATCCGTAGCATAGTGTGGATTACCACTAGATCCTTGCATTACAAAAACTAAATCAAAGGCATTAAAATCCCATATAAAAGTGATAATTGTAACCATGGCGATTGTTGGTTTTAAAAGGGGTAAGGTTATATACCGAAATAATTGCCAACTATTTGCTCCATCGATAATAGCTGCTTCGTTTAATTCTTCTGGAATACTCTGCAACCCGGCTTTAAAAACAAGAACAGGGAATCCCAACCATCGCCAAAAGTTAACTAATATAATAGTAATCAAAGCGGTACTTTCTTGACCCAACCATGGTTGAATTAATTCTTCTAATCCTATTAATTTAAGGAATTGGTTAAAAGCCCCCCAATTTGGGTTTAGAAGCAATAACCATAAAAAGCCCACCACAACCATTGACAACGTATAAGGAAGGAAATAAATAGCTTGAAAAAAACCCATACCCGGCCTTTTTTGTGTTAACTTAACTGCTATATATAATCCAACCGTAGTTTGAAGAACAAAAGTTATGATAAAAAATTTAACATTATGAGCAAGTGCGTTCCAAAATCTTTCTTTATAAGGAATCTCTGTAAGAACTTTCCGAAAATTTTCAAAACCTACAAATCCTTCTCTAATTAAACCATCCCAGGAAAACAAACTATATCCTAAAGCTGAAAGCAAAGGATAAACCATAAAAAGACCATACAAAACGATGCCAGGTAGGAGAAATACTAAAAATATATGACTTTTAATCCACTTGTTCATAGAGTTTATCCCTCCATTTGACGAAAACGAGTGCCGCACAACAATAATAACAGCAATAATATATATGTGCGGCACTCTTAAACGGGTTAATTATTTTTGAAAGGGTTCATACCAAGTTGCTATTCCCTCCTGAATTTTTCTAAGTGATGTTTCTATATCCTGCGTTCCAGCCATTAGTGCTTGAAGTTCATTTTGCAAAAGTGTGGAACCACTAGGTTGCCCGTATCTAAAAGCGGTGAGCATTAAGTAAGGCGTTGGATTAGCTACACTAACGACATCCTTAAGAGCTTCGACTGTTGGTATAACTCCTGGAACTGCAGAAATCTGAGCAAGTTCGTCTGTAAACATTTGCCCAAATTTTCGGGTAGCTGTGAATCTAATGAATTTCAGTGCTTCTTCTAAATGATCTGTGTCTGCATTAATCCCATAAGAGCCATCAACATAAATTGAATTATAAGCTGGAACATCTTGGGTTTCACCTGGAACTATGAAAGCTCCTATTTCAATGTTTGGATTCATTTGTTTCATTGTTCCAATTTCATACGAACCAGCTATCCACATAACTGCTAATTCTTGAGCGAACATCATCTGCATATCTGTATAACTTACCCCAGTATAATAATCTGGCAAATAGGGCCTAAGTTCTAACATTTTTTCAAAGGCTTTTCCCATTTCTTCAGATTCAAATGTTTTCTCTCCGGCTACCACTGCTTCATAATATTTATCTCCACCATAAAATGTAGGGCCAATTCCCCCAAAAAGTGTCTCGAGAGTCCAAGCATCCTTTGTTCCATTTGCAAATGGTATGTATCCCGCTTGTTTTGCTTTCTCTGCTATTGTCAAAAACTCATCCCATGTTTTTGGAATCCAAAGCCCAAGTTCATTGAAAAGATGTTTATTGTAAAGAACAAGCACATGTTGTAAGGCAAAAGGAACTCCATAGATTTTTCCATCTCTTATACTGGTAGCTCCACCTAAAACATATTCGGGAAATTCTTTTAACTCTGGAACTTTGTCGTTTAACGGAATTAAATATCCAGCATTGGCTAACGACTCCATCCCACCATAAGCTCTCAAATGAATAATATCTGGTCCACTTCCTCCCTGTAATGCAGTGGATAGAATTGTGTTGTATTCAGTATTTCGATAGGGTATAAACTTGATGTGAATATTAGGATTTTCCTTATTAAATTCGGCAATAAATTTTTCATATGCCTTGACATCTTCTGTTCTCCAACTCCAAAACGTTAATTCTACTTCATCCTTTGCTGCAGCAAATCCTAAAGAGATAGGAATCACCAACAGCATCAATAGAACAAAAGAAAAAATAAACTTTTTCATACCAAATAACCTCCTTTAAATGATTTGAGGGTACCAGAAATGTCGCTAATGTAAAACGATTTATTTTGTATTAAAGTAATGACTTTTATTTGAAACACTTTTACTTTCTAATTATACTACTATTTTTTTTCTTATGCAAATTAGAAATAATGAGACAGAGTCTTCTAATCCAAAATAATTGCCCATAATTCGGAATAATCACCCTTAATTAAAAAAAACAGGATTGACATATTGTTATAACTTAAGATACAATATATATAATTAAAAAAGTGGGGGAGAATATTAAATGATTCTTCAAGGCTTAGATATAATGGAAAAAGATGGATTCACAAAATTAAAAAACAGAAAGGTTGGTTTGGTAATAAATTATTCCTTCGTTAATAAAAATATGGAAGATGGCATAGAAACAATGTTGAAAAATGGTGTAGATATAAGAAAAATATTTACTCCTGAACATGGTTTATATGGTCTTGCTGATGGAGTTGAATACCTAGATCAGATTCATCCTGTATATAATATACCAATTACTAGCTTGTATGGAAAGCACAAAAAACCTACACAAGAAATGTTAGAAGATATTGACGTATTAGTGTATGATATTCAAGATGTAGGCTTAAGATTTTATACTTTTATATACACTCTAGCTAATACAATGATTTCCGCCCAAGAAAATAGTAAAAAAGTAATCATATTAGACAGAATAAATCCTTTAGGGAGAATTGTTTTTGGTTCAAGAATAAAAAAAGAATATTCAACTTTTGTCGGTGGATATGAGCTTCCTTTAAGATACGGTTTGACACCAGGTGAATTAGCACAATACTACAAAAAATATCTTGGCCTTGATTTAGATCTTGAAATCATTCCTCTTGAAGGATGGAAAGGAGAATCATTTGAAAACACTAAATTGAAGTGGAATATACCTTCGCCAGCCCTTCCGACATTTGATTGTACCTTGGCTTACAGTGGAACTTGTCTCATAGAAGGGACTAATGTAAGTGAAGGAAGAGGAACTCCTAAACCGTTTTGTTTTGTGGGATCGCCTTGGATAAATGAAAATATTCTATACAAATTCATAAAAGAAAAATTTCCCAATTTAATTTTAAGAAAAAGGTATTTTATACCAAATTCTTCTAAATACCAAGGCGAATTGTGCAAGGGCATAGAATTTTTCCCTGAAATTAAAGATAATTTTATCATTGTTGCCATAGAGATTATACGCCATTTAATTCAACAAAGAGGAGAATTTGAGTTTAAAAAATACATAGATAGAGGAAGCCAAACACAAAGAGATCATATAGAAAATTTATTGGGAGAGGATAAAAAAATTTTCTTTGAGAACAATGACACTTATTTAACCGAATGGTACAAGAGCTCCCAACAGTTCATTGATTTTTGTGAAGATATACTATTATATGGGGGATTAAAGCTATGGAAAATTTAGAGAAGACTTTGGGAAAACTATTCTTAATAGGGATTCAAGGTACCTCTTTAAACAACGAAAATATGAAGGTATTAAAATCAATTTTGCCTGGGGTTATCATTCTCTTTTCACGAAACATAGAAGACAAATATCAACTTAGCAAGTTTATCGAAGATATAAAAAATTTTTTAGATTACGAACCATTATTTTGTATAGATCAAGAAGGTGGAATGGTAACTAGATTAAAAAAAGGGTTTAGTGTTGTACCAAGCGCAATGGGTATAACTGCAACTAACGAACCAGAGAATGCATACCTTTCTGCAAATTTACTTGCAAAAGAAATGTTGGCAGTTGGAATCGATTGGAATCTTGCACCTGTTGTTGATATCAACAACAACCCAAAGAACTCTGTAATTGGAATTAGAAGCTTTTCTGATGATAAAAATGTGGTACTAAAATTTGCTCGGGAATATGTGAAAGGATTGCATGACGGAGGTGTACTTTCTTGTCTAAAACATTTCCCTGGTATCGGAAATGTCAACATCGATCCTCATTTGGATCTTCCCCAAGGCGAATTAAGCAAAGAAGATCTTCTTTCAACAGAGTTATTCCCGTTTCTAAACATTGATTCCCCTTCATGGATGCCGACTCACGTGTTCCTTTCAAAGATACAAAATAAAAAAGAGCCAGCATCTTTATCAGAAGAGATTTTAACAGGCTTGGCAAGAGAAGAACTAAAATATAAAGGAGTTTTGATTGCAGATGATTTTGAAATGGGGGGAGTAGCAAACTTTTATTCAGCCCAGGAGGCGGTAATAAAATCACTGAATGCTGGAATGGACATTGTTAGCATTTGTCATTCTTTTGAAAAACAATCAAAAGCTAAAAACGCTGTATTGAGCGAGTATAAAAATAACGGAAAATTTAAAAAAAAGATAAATTCATCGCTAGAAAGAATTCAATCGTTAATGAAAATTTCAGCAGATCTGAAAGAGAAAAACAATAATAAAATATCTTTAGAAGAAGTTGGAAAAAAAGAATATATAAACTTAGTTCAAAATATTTTTGACAAATCTATCACTGTTCTTAGTATGTCTCATAACAAAAGATTTTTACCTGTAGAAAGCATAGATGAAATTTATTACTTTGTTAAAGAACCATTATCTTACGGAATTGAAGACAAAAAAACCCAAATTTCTCATATTATTGAGCCCATATCAAAGAAACTCAAAGCCGAACTAAACATTTTAGAAACAAGTAAAATAATTGACCCTCAGGTAAGGGAAGAAATAATTCAAAACTCTAAAGACAAAACTATCTTGGTTCTGAGTGAAAATGCATATTTGCATTCAGAATTGGTTGAGCTGATAAGCAATATGTCCCAACAAACAAAAAAACTAATTTTAATTGCTTTAAGAAATCCATATGATGTTTTTATTCCTAAGGTAAAATACGGAATTTGCACATACGGTTTTAATGAAAATATTCAAACTTCTTTGCTTAAAACTCTAACAGGAGAAATAAAAGCAACAGGGAACTTACCAATTAAATGGAGGCCAAAATATGCTAGATAACCTGGAAACAGAAAAAAGTAACCCTAAGACTCAGAATTTGGATGATATGGACATATATGAAATATTAAGAATAATTAATCAAGAAGATGCTACAATAGCATTATCCATTGCCGAAAATTTAGAGAATATCAAAAATGTGGTTGTTAACTGTATTTCAGCAATTAAGAATCACGGAAGAATCATATATGTTGGTGCAGGAACGAGTGGTAGAGTAGCGGTTGTAGATGCGGTAGAAACAGTTCCAACTTTTGGTATAGATTCAGGAATCTTTCTCCCCTTAATCGCGGGAGGAAAAAAAGCCTTCTTTCAAGCTACAGAACATGTTGAAGATTACGAAGAAGGTGGAAAAAAAGACTTAGAAAAAAATAATGTCCGTTCGGAAGATTATGTAATAGGAATAACTGCCAGCGGGCGAACACCTTATGTTAAAGGTGCATTATCCAAGGCAAAAGAAATTGGATGTAAAACTGCTTTGATTTGTAACGTAAAAAACCCCGAATTGATGAAAATCTCAGATATTGTAGTTTCTTTGAGAACCGGCCCAGAAGTCATTGCAGGAAGTACAAGAATGAAAGCTGGCACAGCTCAAAAAATGGTTTTAAATATGATAAGCACTGTCACCATGATAAAACTTGGAAAGACTTTTAAAAACTACATGGTAGACGTTAAAATTATGAATCAAAAATTAGAAGAAAGAGCAGTAAGAATAATTTCTGAGGTAACCGGATTGGATAAAAAAACCTGTAGGGAGTACTTAATCAAAGCTGATATGAAACCCAAATTGGCGATATTGATGATTTTATCTGGAAAAGACAAAGAATTTTGTACTGAAGCTCTAAAGAAAAACGAAGTATTAAATGAAGCATTGAAAACATTAAAAAATTAAACTCATACAAAAATCCCCATATTTGGGGATTTTTTATCAAATTATATTTCATTTTCGTTTGAAAATTTCATACACTTTATCTTCATCATATGTATTTATCACATCTTTCGCTTCAAGCCAACCTTTACGTGCGATGCCTATTCCATATTTTACGTCTTGTAGCCCTTCCACTCTATGAGCGTCTGGACAGATTGCAAGTTTAACTCCTTTTTCTTTTGCGTATTTAATGTATCGCCAATCTATATCTAACCTATGAGGATTTGAATTTATTTCAATTATTTTATTGTATTCAGCACAAGCATCGATAACCCTATAAACGTCAAG